>CAZUFO010000045.1:0-16575 GCA_964619615.1 uncultured Lutibacter sp.
TTTAAATCAATTATATAGCTGCGCTATCTTTAGGTTTAATACGAATTCCAATAAAGGGCGACAAGGTTTTTAAATCCATTCCTATTGCAACTTGTCTTGCAGCAAAAACAGCAGTTTCATCTTCTTCATTATCTGATCTGTTTCCGAAGCCATCTTCAAAATCAATTCTAAAATCTTCTACTCCTTCTGACTCTAGTTTTGCGATTACTTTTTTGTAAATCCGATACGAAAATCCTGATGGATGACTTTTCAAATCTTCGTCAGAAAGCCTATTGAGTTCTATCAATAATTCTTCTTGAGTCTTTCCATCTGACGGTAATGTTTCATATCCTTGCAGTTGAAATGCTTTTCCGAACTCCACAAAATTAGGTGCGTAATGTAATAATGATTTTAGCGCAATATTTCCTAAAACATCTGTGGTGTTTGATTTGAAAAGGTTTGCTCCACCATAAACAGTATGAATCGGTTGACGATCTTCTCTATCGCCTCGGTAAATTTTATTGAAAGATGTATTTGCAATTTTTAAATCGCCGAATATGTTTGCTTTATTTTCTGTTGATATACTTAATTTCATTTGTTTGTATTTATGGAACGCTGATAACACTGATCAAACAGATTTATACTGATTTGATTTTAACTAAAATCAAAATCATTCTTTATCTTAAACAATCTGCGTTTTTCTATGTTCGGTTTAACTTCCTCTATATGTTGAGTATCCAAACGGATTAATTAATAATGGAATATGGTAATGACTCGTGTCGGTTATTTCAAATTGAATGGTTACTTCTGGATAAAATCCTTTTTGATTGTGATTTTCGTAATATGCTTTGGTATTGAATATCATCATATAATTTCCTATTGATAATTTTCTTCCCGCAGGCAAAACATCACCTATTCTACCATCAGAATTTGTGACTCCAACACTTATTGGTTTCCAATCATCGTTTCGAAATTCCTTCAAGGTAATCATCATATTTGATGCTGGAGTTCCTATTGATGTATCCAAAGCATGTGTTGTAATATGACTGCTCATATCTGCCTTTTCACTTAGCCCAGCAATCAACTTATTGAGTCTTATCACCGTAATTTTATGTTGCTCATTCATGGCGACAAACAATTCATCTTCTGGTTGATTTAATAATCGCTCATTGATAATAGCCAACATTTCATTTGCCGATTTACCACTCGCACTTACAATAAATATATATCCAAATTTATTTTCGTAATTAGAATTCGCAATAGACAATGCGTTAATTGTTTCGTCATTTGCTTCTTCCATTTTAGACTGCTCTCCACTTGCCCATTCTTTTGTATGTGCAAATTTTTCTTTCAAACTGGCTACATCTCCAATTTTTGGATGCCCTGTAAAAGCTTCTTTAAAATCATCTTCAGAACAATCTTTAAACCAAATAGAAGCCGCTTTTTTTATCAAATCATTTTCATTGGCAAAGGGTCTATTGCTAACCATTGCATTCGCCCAAGTTTTGGAAACACAACACTGCTCAAGTTTTGTAAAAGCTTCTGCTTTTGATAAGGCATTTAAATTTTCTAATGTTATCATAATGATTCTAATTTTATTCTCTTCTAAATTATAAAGAGATTCCTCGTCGTTCGCCCCTCTCTCTGTCGGAATGGCAATTTATTTTGGTGCGCCTTGACTAATCCAACAATTAATCAAATCGCGTTCTTCTTGGGTCATTTCTGTTTGGTTATTATTAAAAGGCATGTTCTTACTCACAACCACTCGTTGAAATATTTGATCTTTTAAATTATATATTTGATCTTGAGTATCATATTTAACTCCGTTAGGTGCCACTTTCCAAACTGCATCTGTTGGATTAGCAGAATGACAAGTTACACACCTATTTTGAATAATTGTACTCACCTGTTCTAATGTAACTGCTTCTTTACAATCTTCATAATTTGGTTTTTCAGGAGCAGTTCCTAACGCAACAGCCAATAAAATCAACACAGAAATCGGAAATACCCAAACTGACAATTGCTCTTTTTCGCGTAAGTTTAAATAATGTTTGATTCCTGCACTTCCTAGGGTAATTCCAATTAAAACTATCCATTGATATTCATTACCAAAAGTACTCGGAAAGTGATTGCTAATCATCACAAACAAAACAGGCAATGTAAAATAGTTATTTGTATATGATCTTATAAATGCTGCTTTACCATCTTCAGGGTTTGGTGCCAATCCTTTTTTTGCTGCAGCAACCATTCTTTTTTGCCCAGGAATAATTACAAAAAACACATTGGCTGCCATTAAGGTTCCAATAAATGCTCCAAAATGAATATAGGCAGCTCTTCCGCTAAATACTTGTGAATAAAACCAAGCAAATACAACTAATAATAATGTGATTAAAAGTGTAAAGACAACTTTGTTCTCTGCAAATTTCTTACATATTTGATCATATAAAACCCAACCTACAACCAAAGAAATAATGCTAATTGAGATTGCTTGATATGGTGATAAATCCATCACTTCTGGATCTATCAAAAATGATTTCGCGTTGAAATAATACACAATTGCCAACAGACAAAACCCAGAAAGCCACGTAAAGTAGGCTTCATATTTAAACCAATGTAAATCTTTCGGGATTTCTTTTGGCGCTACTTTATATTTTTCGACATAATAAAATCCACCTCCATGAACTGCCCATAAATTTCCTGCTAATTCATCACGTACATCTTTTGTTCTATTCAATGCATTCTCTAAAAAAACAAAATAGAATGAGGCTCCAATCCATGCAATACCAAATGTAATATGTATCCAACGCACCACTAAATTCATCCATTCAAAAAGGTGACTTTCGTAAATAGTTCCTTTTAAAAGCATATAAATAATAAAGACTCCGCAAACGGATGACAAGACAATCAATACATAAAACCAATTTTGTCTAGATTGCATTCGTTCTGCTTTCTCATCTTCTTCTTTTTCTTTATGTAATTTGATAAGGTGATGCATTTTATAGGTCATCGAAACAATGACTATAAAACTTATAAAAAAGACACTAATTAAAAGTATTTCTATCATTTTATTTACTTAATTGTTCCGAAAATTCGCAACCTGCTGATGCCACCATCAGGGTAAATTTTTAATTTAATATGCGTAATTGGATCAAGGCTTTCAACTACTTCGCTTTCAAAAGTGTGCTCTTTATCTGCTTCTAATTTTTGCTGCGGCAATAATATTCTCCATTCAGGTTTTCCATTCAACACGTCTTCATCATTCTTACAATTGCACATTTCTATGGAGCAACTATCAGGATAATTTCCTTTAAAATGTTTTGTATCAACTACAATTTTCTTCACCAAACCTTGATGTCCTAATCGCAATATTACCCAATCTACATTATTAGGTGTGCGATTGCGCTTGGTTTCCCAGCCATCACCCATATTCTTTCCAGAAGTTGGAGAAATTAGATTGTCCATGGCGCTAAAAAACATATCATTGCAACTTAATGCTTTACCGCAATTAGTTGCCAAGGCTAAATCTAGCAATTCATTTTTATCAACTGCATTCCAATCTTTAAATGCTTCGCCATACACTCTGAATCTTGCAACTCCACCATCTGGATAAATATGCAATTTGATATGTGTATAAATTTTATCTGAATTTATTTCAAAGAAATGCTGGCTTCCTGGATCTAAAGGTGATTTCTCTAAAATGATATCCCAATTTAAATCATCCGCATTTGCCCAATCAGAAATATCTTTATCTAAATGAATTGCTTCTACTGATGCATGTGGTGGATGATTCCCCAAAAAATAATTGGTATCAATATCAAATCCTTTGATATTTCCTTCAACACCTAATTTTATAATTGCCCAATCGTGACCAGGAGTTCTTTTTCTTCGTGATTCCCAACCGTCCATCCATTTTCCATGGTCGGTATATTTATCTTCAATAAAAATTCCGCGACCTTCTTTGATAAGGTTTTCTTTTTCAGCAAAAAAATCGTCTGTTGCGTAAAGGACTTTACCTCCGATTCTTTCTGAGGCTAAGTCGATGTGTTTTAATAATGTTTGTTTCAATTCTTTATATTTTTTTTAATAATAATTCTCCTGCATTCAAATTAATCAGCTTTTTATTTTCAACAACACAAACTCCATTAACAAATGTATGAATAATTTTCCCCATTAATTTATGACCGATATAAGGTGTTGCTTTGTGTTTGTGTGCAATCATATTATCTGTTACAACAAACTCTTCATTCTCATTCCAGACAGTAATATCAGCATCAAATCCTTTTTTGAGTTTTCCTTTTCTTTTTTCTAAACCTAAAAATTTTGCAGGTTTTGATGTTAATAATGGAATCATTTTTTCTAATGTCAATCCTCTTTTTTGTCCTTCTGTCCATATAACTGGCAAGGTAAATTGCAATCCTGCAATGCCGCCCCAAGCATCAAATAAGTTTCCTTCTTCTAATTTTTTAATTTCTGGTGGCGCTGGAGAGTGATCAGAAGATAAAAAATTAAATCCATCATTTAAAAGATACTCCCACAACAAATCATTGTTTTGTTTTTCTCTGATTGGAGGTGCGCATTTATAAATTGGAGATGCATCCGGAATTTCTTCGGCATTAAAAAACAAGTAATGTACACAAGTTTCAACCGTTAAATTTTCAGTTTCCGTTTTCCGTTTTGCAATGCGCTTAATTCCTTCGGAAGCCGATAAATGCACAATATGAAGTTTGATATCAAACTTTTTTTGTAAATCTAATGCCAAATCAATAGCATTTGTTTCCCAATGTTGAGGACGTGATTTTAAATACTCTTGATAACTCTTTGGGTTGTTAACTTTAGGAACATCATCATCTGTCAACTCACAATGTAATAATAATGGACAATCATATTTTTTTAAAATTGGAGCAATTACTTCTAGTTCTTCTTTTGTAATATTCGGAAATTCATCAATTCCAGAATGTGTTAAAAAACCTTTAATTCCGAAAACTCCGGATTTTATTAATGGCAAAATATCATCTTTATTCCCAGGAATTACGCCTCCATAAAACCCACAATTAACATGTAACTTGTTTTTTGCTGCTTCTTGTTTTATCTCAAACGCTTCAACAGTTGTTGTTACAGGATTTGCATTCAAAGGCATTTCTATTAAGGTAGTTACTCCGCCAAGTGCTGCTGCTTTGGTTGCTGTTTCAAAACCTTCCCAATGTGTTCTTCCTGGCTCGTTAATATGCACATGCGTATCGATAATTCCAGGCATTAAAATTGAATTTTCAACATCTAAAAACTGTAATTTATCAATTTTATAAACACCATCATAAACCTCAAAAATCCTTTGATTTTTTATATGAAGTGTCGCTTCAATAAATTGGTCGTCAATAAAGCATCGTGTGCTGTGTATTAAAAATTCTGTCATCTAATTATTTGCTGTATAAAGCCATCAATACTTTTTCTGGTGTAAATGGAGCATGAAATTTCGGTTGATAATTTTTATTGAATGCTTTTACCGCATTCTGAATGGCAAAATAACTACCAATACCATACATTAATGGTGGTTCACCAACTGCTTTAGATTTATTAATAGCCAATTGATTTCCAACTGTTTCTAAAGGAATAACTTCAATAGTTTTTGGGGCAGAAAATATATCTGGCACTTTATAGGTAGATAAAGTATTAGACAATAATCGCCCATCATCACCATAAGATATTTCCTCTAAGGTCATCCAACCAATTCCTTGTGCTAAGGCACCTTCAACCTGACCAATATCAATTCCTAAATTCATACTCTTCCCAAAATCATGTATAATCTTTACCTCATCAATTTCATAAACTCCTCTGAGGCAATCAACCGTAACAGTAGAAATAGAAGTGCCGTACACATGATAGGCAAACGGATGTCCTTTTTCTTTCGATTTATCAAAATGAATAATTGGTGTTGCATAATGTGCGTTTTCTGACAAAGCCACTCGTTGTAACATTGCTTGAGCAATTACCTCTTCCCAATTCAGTTTTGATTTTACATCATTTACAAAGATACAATCTTGCTTAAAAGCGATTGAATTAATAGTTGTAGAAAGTAATTCAGAAGCAACTATTTTTAATCTATCAATTAAAGAATTACACGCCATTTCTACTGCTTTCCCATTTAAATCTGCTGTAGAACTAGCCGCGCTTGGCGATGTATTTGCAACACGAGTAGTATTAGTTGTTTCTAATTTTACTTTTGAAGGATGAATTCCTAAAATACCTGAAGCAACCTGCAACATTTTGGTATTTACACTTTGCCCCATTTCAACAGCGCCCGTACTAACCCCTACACTTCCGTCTTGATAAATATGTATCAATGCTCTTGCATGATTCATTGGTGTATTGGTGAATGAAATTCCAAAACAAATGGGCATTACGGAAATTCCTTTTTTAAACATAGAATTTTCCTTATTAAAATCTTCAACTTCTTGCGCTAACTTCTCAATATCAAATTGATTTTTAGCGGCAGTCCAACTATTTTTTGCTTCAACTTGAGTTGCTATTTGTCCGTATGAAAACTCATCGTTTTCTGCCAATAAATTTATTTCTTGAATTTTTCGTTTATCCACTCCTATTTCATCTGCTGCTTTTGCTATTGCGCTTTCTATAACAAACATTCCTTGTGGACCACCAAAACCACGAAATGCCGTGTTTGGTGGTAAATTGGTTTTACAACTCAGTACTTTTGTACTAACATTCGGTATAAAATAACTGTTGGTTGCGTGAAATAATGTCCGTTCTGCAATAGCTGGAGATAAATCTGCAGCAGCGCCAGAATTTTGTAAAAATTCTGCTTCAAAGGCTTTAATTTTCAAGTCTTTTGTCAGCCCAATTTTAAAGGTTGATTCATACGGATGACGTTTACCCGTCATTCTTAAATCATCGTGACGGTTGAGCATAAACTTAACAGGTCTATTCAAATATTGAACTGCAACTGCAGCCATCACTGCCCAAGGAGTCGCTTGATCTTCTTTTCCGCCAAAACCACCCCCCAAACGGATTACATCAATCTCAATTTTATGCATTGAAATACCCAATACTCTTGCAACTATTTTTTGAACTTGAGTTGGACCTTGCGTTGATGAAGTGATTTTAATACTACCATTTTCTAGCGGAACTGCATAACAACCTTGCGTTTCTAAATATAAATGTTCTTGTCCGTTTGTAAAAGTTTCTCCTTCAAAAACATAATCACATTCATCAAACGAAGTTTTTACATCTCCTAAATTAAAAGAACGTGGAGCATTGATAAAACTACCTTTTTCTTTGGCTTGTTTTGCGGTTGTAATTACTGGTAATTCTTCAATGTCAATAGTAATTAAAGCACGCGCTTTTTTAGCAATCGCTTCACTTACAGCAACAATAAATGCAATTGGTTGTCCCCAAAAATGGACTTCACCTTCGGCCCATAAAGGTTCATCAGGAATAATGCCTCCGATTTGATTTTCGCCCAAAATATCTTTATAGGTAAATATTTTTATTATACCTTCAACCTTTTCTGCTTTTGAATAATCTACATTTTTTATTTTTCCATGAGCCTTCGGAGAATCAAATACCAACCCGAACAATGTATCTTTCCTTACTATCAAATCATCAACAAATAATGACTCACCCCGAACATGTGTAAAACTATCTATATTCTTCATTCTGCCATCATTTTTTTGAATTCAACTTCAACCGGAAACAGTTCCATAAAATGTGCAAAGAATAATTGTCTTGCTAATAATCTCTTATAAGTTGCTGCTCCTCTTACATCGCTAATTGGAGAGATTTCTGATTGCAAAACTACTTCCGCTTCTTTAATAATTTCTGAATTAATGTTTTTCCCAATTAAAAACTCACGTGTTTTAACCAAATATTTAGGAATAGCGGCAACACCACCAACAGAAATATGACAATCGGTAATGACATTATTCTCTATATTAATTTTTATAGCTGAATTTACACTCGCAATATCTAGATGTGTTCGTTTACTTACTTTTTCAAAATTAAAACTTTCTGAGTTATTTAAAATTTCAAACGAAATACTTTTAATTAATTCGCCCTCTTGCAAATCGTATTTTTTATAATTTTGATGAAATTCTTGAAATGAAATTTCTCTTTCAGAACCATTTACATTTCTTATTAACAAGTTACTATTCAGTGCTAAAAAGAAAATTGACATATCACCAATTGGTGAAGCGTTTACAAAATTACCGCCGAGCGTTCCCATATTTCGAATTTGCTCTGAGGAAATCAGCTTTAAAAATTGAGGTAATTTATTGAAAATAGTTTGTAATTGCTCGTTTTCTAACAACTCAGTAACCGTTGTATTTGCTCCGATTGTATAAATATCATCAGCAATAGAAATTCCTTTAAGTGTTTTGTCATCAGCAATTAATTGTACCTTTTCTTCAGATAATTTATCTGCGTCACGCACATATAAGTCTGTACCATTTGCAACGATTGTTCCTTCAACTGCATCTAGTTTTAGGTTTTGAGATTGTTGCGTCGCTCGTTCCTCACTTCTTGCAATGACAAGTTCTTTTAATTTTTTTGGTATTGTTTTAAAATAATCGGGTATAAAACCTTCATTAATAAGCCAATCTACTTGGTTATTTTTATCTTTATCTAATAGTTTTTTTTCTATCTCAAAACCTGCTTTTTCTATTGATTTATAGCCTGTACATCTACAAATATTTCCACTCATCGCATCATTACAAGAATTCAAATTACCTACTCGCTCCTCTAGTGCAAAGCCAGTCATTGAAACTACAAACCCGGGCGTACAAAAACCACATTGCGTGGCGTAATTATCAGTCATTACTTGTTGAGCAACATTCAATTCTTTTGGTAAATTAACACCCTCAACAGTAACTATATGTCTGCCATTCGCATTTCCTAAAGGTGAAATACACGAGGTGATACTTTGATAGGTTAATTTATCATTTTTTAAATTTCCAACCAAAACGGTACACGCACCACAATCACCTTCTCTACAACCAATTTTGGTTCCTTTTAATTGTTGATTGTCACGAATAAAATCTAATAGGGTTATTCCTGAATTTTCAGAAGTAACTATAATTTCATTATTTAATATAAATTGAATCATAAGTAGTAGCAAGGTATGAAAAAATGTATTTAATTTTTACATTTTTTTTCTAACTCTATAATACAATCACTTTTATTTACACGACATCATATGTCGTGCTTTAATCAAAGAAGACCGATTATTTTTGCAATGAAAATTAACAGTAAACATTTTGAATTAAATCATCCGAAAGGGTTTTTTAATTTTCCCGAGTCGAGTAACTGAGATGTTGCTCGACTTTTTATTACAATATAATTGATTCATAAAAACAAAAAACCGAAGCTTTCGTTTCGGTTTTTCTTGCGGAGAATGAGGGATTCGAACCCCCGGAGGTGTGACCCTCAACAGTTTTCAAGACTGCCGCATTCGACCACTCTGCCAATTCTCCAATTTTGAGTATTTGACCTCCCGATAATTATCAGGATTGCCAATTCTCCTTAGCGGGTGCAAATATAGGTTGCTTTTTCTATTGCTCAAACTTTTTTTGCAAAAAATTTAAAAATTAATGGCTGATTTTTATTTTCAAATCAACAACCATTTGTTACTTTTGTTATAAATTAATATTTATGTCGAATAATACCTTTGGAAACCTACTAACATTAACAACTTTTGGGGAATCTCACGGAACTGCTATTGGTGGAATCATTGATGGTTTTCCTGCTGGACTAGTAATAGATTTTGACGCCATTCAAAATGAAATGAATCGCAGAAAACCTGGACAATCTTCTATTGTTACTGCACGTAAAGAGGCGGATGAAGTACAGTTTTTATCTGGAATTTTTGAAGGAAAAACAACAGGTGCTTCTATTGGATTTATGATTCAGAATACGAATCAAAAAAGTAAAGATTATTCGCATAATGTAAATGTTTATAGACCTTCTCATGCAGATTTTACGTATGATAAAAAATATGGTAACCGAGATCATCGTGGTGGTGGAAGAACCTCAGCGCGTGAAACTGCCAATTGGGTAGTTGCTGGCGCATTAGCAAAACAATTGATTTCTGATATTAAAATTAACGCATTTACATCGTCTGTTGGTGAGATTACCATTAACAAACCTTATCAAGAGTTAGATTTTTCTTTAATTGAATCAAATGATATTCGTTGTCCAGATCAAAAAGTAGCCGAAGAAATGATTCAGCATATTAAAGAAATCAAAAAAGAAGGCAATACTATTGGTGGAACAATTACGTGTGTAATTCAAAATATTTCCATTGGTTTGGGAGAACCAATTTTCAACAAACTACACGCACAATTAGGGAAAGCAATGCTTTCTATAAACGCTGTAAAAGGCTTTGAATATGGAAGCGGATTTTGCGGTACTAAAATGAAAGGAAGCGAACATAACGATGCTTTCAACCAAGATGGAAGTACCAAAACCAATCTTTCTGGCGGAATACAAGGTGGAGTGAGCAACGGAATGGATATCTATTTTAGAGTTGCTTTTAAACCTGTTGCAACATTAATTCAGAAACAAGAAACGATAGATAGTGATGGAAATATTGTTGAAATGCAAGGTAGAGGAAGACACGACCCTTGTGTTGTTCCTAGAGCTGTTCCAATTGTGGAAGCTATGGCTGCTTTAGTAATGGCTGACTTTTATTTATTAAATAAAACGACTCAGATTTAGTTTTGTGATTCAGAAGATATAGATATTGCTGGAATAGTAAGCCCTTCAAACTCTCCTTTAAACAATGTTGCAGTAAATTTTTCCTTTTTACCTGTGGGTGATGTACCTATAACAGTTATAATTGTCATGTCATCATCTTGAATAATTCCTAACTCTTGTTTAAAACAGTTAAGTTCTAATTATAAAGTACAAAAACCTACAAACTGAAGACTTTTATACTTTTAATCGTTTAACAGAACATCTATGCTTTTGAGTCTATATATTCATTTACAAAGTCTTCTAAAATATTCAATGGAATAGCTCCATGAGAAATCACAACTTCATGAAACTCACGAATATCAAATTTATCTCCTAAAGTATCTTTTGCTTTTTTACGTAATTCCAATATCTTTAACATTCCAATTTTATAGGCTGTTGCTTGACTTGGCATTACAATATGTCTCTCTACCATTTTAATAGCGTCTAACTCAGCATTTGGCGTATTATCTGTATAATATTTTATTCCTTCTTCTCGTGTCCATTTTTTGGTATGTATTCCAGTATCAACAACCAATCTACAAGCTCTCCAGAGTTCCATTGCTAAGCGTCCGAAATCTGAGTAAGGATCTGCATAAAAGCCCATTTCTTTTGGAATAAATTCAGAATACAACCCCCAACCTTCAGTATAAGCCGTATATCCTCCGAATTTTCTAAACATTGGCACATCTTCCAATTCTTGTTGTATTGCCAATTGCATGTGATGTCCAGGGATTCCTTCGTGATATGCTAATGCTTCCATTTGGTATGTAGGCATTGATTTCATGTCGTATAAATTTGCATAATAAATACCTGGTCTAGAACCATCTGCTGCCGGTCTTTGATAAAATGCTTTTCCTGCAGATTTTTCTCTAAATGCTTCAACTGCTTTTACATAAATATTTGCTTTTGGCTTTACAATAAACAGTTCATCTAACCTAGTTTTCATACTATCAATAATAGCTACCGCTTTTTCTAAATAAGCCTCTCTTCCTTCAACAGTTGCCTCGTAATAAAACTGTTCATCAGTTCTCATAAATTCAAAAAACTCTTGTAATGTCCCAGTAAAACCAACATTATCTTTAATTACATTCATTTCACTATGAATTCTAACGACTTCACTTAGACCTAATTCATGAATTTCTTCTGAAGTTAAATCTGTAGTTGTGGTTCTTTTTAATTTCATTTTAAAATAAGCATCTGCATCTGGGAATTTCCAAACACCATCATCAGTTGTTGCTATTAACTCTTGTGCTTCTAACGTTTCAATTAAAGTTGTGTAACCTGGCAAAACACCTTCTAACAAACCAACTTTTGCTTTTTCAATTAATGCATTTTTTTCAACATCTTCAATCTCTAGTTTTTCAACTTTACCAGTAAAATCGGCTAAAAGTGTACTTTGTTTATTAGATTTATCAAATGGCGCACCAGTAATAATATTTTTAGAGTCACTGATTACGTGTGCAAAAACAAACTTAGGAGGCAAGATTCCTACCTTTTGTCTTTCCTTTAAATTAATTACTAATTGCTCAAATAAAGGTTTCAATCCATATAACCTTGCTATATAATCTTCTGCATCTTTAACTGTTTTAATTTGATGTGAGTTGATTAAAAACGCAGGAGTTCCTGATTGCAAACCAAACATTTGATTTACAGGGTAATCGTATAATCTATATTTGTAATCTGAAATTGAATTTTCTAGTTTCTGCTGATATAAATCAAAACTTAATTTGGTTGTTTTATCTAACGCATAAGGATTGATAGAATCTAGCATCCAATTCAACGCAATTTTATTTCCTTCCATCACAGCATTTTCAAACTCTTCTGAAATATTATTCCATTTGCCAGCGTCTTTTTTAATTCCTAACTCCGTTTGGAATTCTGGTTCTCTATCGACTCTGGCTTGAAACCTAGCTTCCAAAAACTCATTAACTCTAGCTGATTCAATTTTGATATCTTCTACAGATAATTCTTTTGAATCTTTTTTACAGTTTATAAATAATATTATTGAAAGTGCGAATACACTTAATTTAAAAAATAATTTCATGTGTTTTTATTTTTATTTAATTAAACGGTCTTTTGAATTATCAAAACCTATTTTTCCTGAAAGGATATCGAAATACATTTTAAAATCTGACTTTAAACTCCATAATGGATATTGAAATGTAGCGGGTTTATTTTTTTCGAAAAAGAAATGTCCTACCCAAGCAAAACCGTAACCAGCAATTGGAATCCAGACTAGCAATATTGGAGTTCTGTGATAAATTGCTGTTAACAATAGCGCAAATACTATAGTAGTTCCGATTACATGTAATACTCTACAAGTCTTATTATTGTGTTGCGTTAAATAGAACTTATAAAATTCTTGGTAGGTTTCTATTCTTACATCTGACATTTATATCTAATTTAATCTTAAAATGTAAAGTTAAAAAATTAATTTGATGAAACTAATTTTTAACAGTTTGGTATAAAAAAAAGCACCAATCTTTCGATTGATGCTTTTAGTTATTTATGCTTCGCCAGTTGGTCCAAAATTAATTGGAATTGGTGGTTGTTCATAATCTTTAATTTCGCCATGTGCTTTCTCAAACCGTTTTACATTATCTGCCAATGCTTTGGTCAACCTTTTTGCGTGTTGTGGTGTCAAAATAATTCTTGACTTCACTTTTGCTTTGGGTGTTCCTGGCATTATATTGATAAAATCTACAATAAATTCTGATACTGAATGATTGATAATTGCCAAGTTAGAATACGTTCCTTCGGCAATCTTCTCATCTAATTCAATATTTAATTTACCATCTTGTTTCGGTTTTTGATCTGCCATGAATTAATTATTAGAATTTTCCATTTCCTCTTTTGAACCTACAATTATGTTATCATAAATTCTAAGACCTGTACCTGCAGGAATACGCTTACCAACAATTACATTTTCTTTCAATCCTTCTAAGGTATCAATTTTACCGTTAACTGCGGCTTCATTTAATACTTTAGTAGTTTCTTGGAAAGATGCAGCAGATATAAACGATTTTGTTTGTAACGATGCTCTTGTAATTCCTTGTAATATTTGCTCAGCAGTTGCTGGTTGTGCATCACGTGCAACAACTAGCGCTTTATCTCCTCGTCGTAGAATTGAATTTTCATCTCTTAAATCGCGAGGTGATATAATTTGACCTGCTTTCAAGGTTTCAGAATCTCCAACTTCTTCCACAACTTTCATTCCGAAAATCTTATCATTATCTGCAATGAAATCATTTTTATGAACTAAGTCGTTTTCTAAGAATAACGTATCTCCAGAATCAATAATTCTAACTTTACGCATCATTTGGCGAACTACTACTTCAAAGTGCTTATCATTAATTTTCACCCCTTGTAAACGATATACTTCTTGTATTTCATTTACTAAGAATTCTTGAACCGCTGTAGGGCCTAATATACTTAAGATATCTGCTGGTGTAGTTGCACCATCAGAAAGTGGCATACCTGCTTTCACAAAATCGTTCTCTTGAACTAAAATTTGACTCGACAGTTTTACCAAATACTTCTTAATATCTCCGTATTTAGATTCAATAATAATCTCTCTGTTTCCTCTTTTAATTTTACCGAAAGAAACCACACCGTCAATTGCAGTAACAACTGCTGGATTAGATGGGTTACGTGCTTCAAACAATTCTGTTACACGTGGTAAACCTCCTGTAATATCACCTGCTTTACCAGACTTACGAGGAATTTTTACTAAAGTTTGACCTGTTTTAATTTTGTCACCATCACTTACAATTAAGTGCGCACCAACGGGTAAACTGTAAGATCTTAAAACTTCGCCATCTTTTCCTTCAATCAAAATTGTTGGAATAACTTTTTTGTTTTTAGATTCCGTAATTATTTTTTCTTGGAAACCAGTTTGCTCATCAATTTCTACAGAGAAGTTAATATCTTTCTCTAAGTTTTCATAAACAACTTTACCAGCAAATTCAGAAACAATTACCCCGTTAAATGGATCCCATTGACAAACGACATCTCCTTTTTTAATAGTCGTTCTTTCTTTATCAAAAATGAATGAACCGTAAGGTATGTTTTGTGTACTTAAGTTAAGTCCTGTTTTCTTATCAGTTATTTTAATTTCTGATGTTCTAGAAATTACAATATCAACCATGTTACCTTGACCATCATCGCCTTCTACAGTTCTTAAATCGTCAATTTTAACCTTACCGTCAAACTTACTTGTTAATTTGTTTTCTTCAGAAATGTTACCCGCAACACCACCAACGTGGAACGTTCTTAATGTTAACTGAGTACCTGGCTCTCCAATAGACTGCGCTGCAATTACGCCAACGGCCTCACCTTTTTGAACCATTTTACGAGTAGATAAACTATAACCGTAACATTTTCTACAAATTCCGCGCTTCGCTTCACAAGTTAATGCAGAACGAACTTCAACAGAATCAATTGGTGATGCTTCGATTTTATCAGCGATATCCTCACTAATTTCTTCCCCTAATTTAACATACATTTCACCAGTTAATGGGTCAATTACATCTTGTAATGATACACGACCCATAATTCTTTCGGTTAATCTCTCAACAACCTCATCATTTTTCTTCAATGGAGAAATTTCAAGTCCTCTTAAGGTACCGCAATCATCAATGTTTACAATAACATCTTGAGATACATCTACCAAACGTCGTGTTAAATAACCTGCATCGGCAGTTTTAAGAGCCGTATCGGCAAGACCTTTACGTGCACCGTGTGTTGATATAAAATATTCTAGAATTGATAACCCTTCCTTAAAGTTAGAAAGAATTGGATTCTCAATAATCTCTCCTCCACCTGCTGTAGATTTTTTAGGTTTTGCCATTAATCCACGCATACCTGTTAATTGACGAATTTGTTCTTTAGAACCCCTTGCGCCAGAATCAAGCATCATAAATACTGAGTTAAACCCTTGTTGATCTTCACGCAAACGTTTCATAGAAAGTTCTGTTAAACGATTGTTTGTAGAGCCCCAAATATCAATAACTTGATTGTAACGTTCTTTGTTTGTTAGCATACCCATATTATAGTTCATTCTAATAGAATCAACTTGCTTTTTGGCGTCAGCAATCATTCCATGTTTTTCCTTAGGAATAATAATATCCCCTAAACTAAATGAAAGACCTCCTTGGAATGCAAATTTGTATCCCATGTCTTTAATTGCATCTAAGAAACCTCCAATCTCAGGAATACTTGTTACTTTTAAAATATCACCAATAATATCTCTTAAAGATTTTTTAGTTAATACTTCATTAATATAACCTGCTTCTGCTGGTACTACTTCGTTAAATAATACTCTACCAACAGTAGTTGTAATTATTTTAGTAACCTGTTCTCCATTTTCAACATCTTGTGTTCTTACACGAATAGACGCATTCAATTCAACTTTCTTTTCGTTAAAAGCAATAGTTACTTCTTCTGGCGAATAAAAAGTTAATCCTTCTCCAATAACTTTATGTTCTGGAGTAGATTTCCGTTCCTTCGTCATATAATATAACCCAAGCACCATATCTTGTGATGGCACCGTAATTGGAGCACCATTTGCAGGATTTAAAATACTATGTGAAGCCAATAATAATAATTGTGCTTCTAAAATAGCTTCTGGTCCTAATGGTAGGTGAACTGCCATTTGATCTCCATCAAAATCGGCGTTAAACGCTGTACATGTTAAAGGGTGTAGTTGAATTGCTTTTCCTTCAATCAACTTAGGTTGAAATGCTTGGATTCCCAAACGGTGAAGCGTAGGAGCACGATTTAATAGTACTGGATGTCCTTTTAAAACATTTTCTAAAATATCCCAAACTACTGGCTCTCTTTTATCTATAATTTTCT
>CAZUFO010000046.1:0-16471 GCA_964619615.1 uncultured Lutibacter sp.
CATATGCATTATTTGAACTATTTAAACAAAACGCTGTCATAATTAGAACTTAACCATAAAATCTAAAATAAATTCCAGGTCTGTTTCCTGTATCAGCAGGGTCGGGAGTTCCATCTTCTAATTTACCTTCACAAATATTGATAATTTCTTCAATAGTTAATATTTTTTAATCCTGAATAACTTGCTCTGTCGTACGTTGAGTTTGAATATGAACTGCCAGCATCTAATAATTTTAATTCAGGTAAGGTAAAGGTATTAACTCGGGCTTTTTCAAAACCTGGGAAAAGATCAGAAACATTTGTATGATTGTCTAAATCGTTTCTAAAGCCCACTAAAAAGCGATCACTCGTCATTTGTATATCAACTAAAATATAGTCTGCACCAACATACCGAGCAAATTTATAGGCTGCAGCGGTGTTTTCTGGTGCATATTCTTCGGTTCCCCTGTTTGCAATTATCGGATGGTCTTTAACAAACCCTTGAACCGTCAATTGATTTTGTGATAATGTATTAACAGGTATGGTAAGTGCTAATTCTTCATCAGAGATTATTTCTTCACCTGTGTCAAAAGACTCCTCGGTAATGCAACTTATAAAAAAAGGTGACATTAAAAAGAGTAGTATATATATATGTTTTCATATTTGTTAATTTGTTTTTTTAGTTAATATCCCAATTCTGTTAAGATTTCTTCAGCAGATTTATCACTTTTTCGATTATAAAATTCTAAGGCTAAATCGGCTCTATTGGTAAATACGCCTTCAACTCTGTCTCTATACTCGGTAAGTTGTGCTACGGTGTCAAATGTATAAGGGTGAATTACCAACCCAGCTTTATGTACGAGTTCTGACATCCAAGGAGCATTAAGTTCACCATAATTATTTGTACCTCCAGGAACACTAGAGCCAATACTTTGTACATCATTTTCTATACAATAATTAATTGTTTCGATATAGTTTTCTTTAATATTATCTTTCATTTTAGGTTCCCAAAGCAATAAACATTTTGGTACACCTGGTAGATGAATATTAAGTTGCTCAATACTTCTTCTGTAAAAAGATTGTAACACAAAACGTGCATTTGTATTTGCAATTGCAACTTTGCCTTCAAACGTTTTAATTTTTTTAGGATTGTCTGTAATTAACCATTGCAATTTTTTTAATTCTTTAGCAAGTAATATTTCTAAATGTAATTTCTTGGTTTCGACATACAATCCTGGTCTGTTTCTATTATCATTAGGGTCTTTTTCATATTTGTAATGTCCATGCCAAATACCTAGTTTTTTATCTTTAATTGGTTTGCCTTTTTCGTCTTTTTTTATACGGTAGCCTTCTGCAATCATTGCAACATCTTCTAATGTCATAATTGTAATTCCAACATAAGTTTCTTTTGCTCTGCTTGGAAAAGAGTTATTAAACCAACTACCCGCATCTAAACTACGTAACTCTTTTAAAGTAAAATCGTTTGTAGTTGGTTTTTCAACGTCAGGAAACACTTCACTTACATTTGTTGTTCTGCTTAATGTGTTGTCGTGAAATGCAACTAAAACACTGTCTTTTGTCATCTGAATGTCAAACTCTAAATAGTCAGATCCTATATTTCGTGCCCATAAAAAAGCAGGTTCTGTTTCTTCAGGAGCCCAATAAGTGGTTCCTCTGTGTGCAATTACAATATCTTTAGGAATATAATCTCGAATTTTCATAGACTCTTTACTTATGGTTTTCAAAGTAGTTTCATTTTTTTTAGTTGAATTACATCCAGTTAAAAGAACTGATAGAATTATTACTACTATACTTTTTTTCATCATAACTTTAATTTTTATCTAACGCCTGGTGTAAAATCTGCTGGAGCGTCTTGTGGATCGTTTGTTGTTCCTGCTGCACCAGTATCATTCCAAATATCCCATTCAGCACTATCCCAAACAGGATTGCTTTTAGTAATTGCAATTTTTCGTACTGCTTTTCCGTCTTCAAATTCGTGGGCAGTTCCAGAGCCGTCTTCACCAATTACTCCAAAAATATCCATCGTAGATCCATCAGGAGCAATTAAAAGAATTTGATCATCACCGTTAGAGTCTATAGGAGTTACTACTTTGTTTATTGTTCCGTCTGAATGCGCATCCGCAGCTTGATTTGGTGAGAAACCATAGATTGAAATGAAATCAGCAGTAGAAGTTGAGGAATCTGATACCTTACCAATTACAAATGTGCTATTCGCTAAAATTGTACCAACCAAATTATGTTTTTCTGCGGATGGGGTAGTGCCAGCATTGGTATATCTAATAATAGTCCAGCCTGTTAAGTCGATATCGGCCATTCCAGAATTAAACAATTCTACATATCTGCCTCTGGTATTATTATTTGGATCTGCTAATTCAGAGATAAACACATTATTTGAATAGGTAATTCCTAGATAAGGTGCAAATGCATCTAAACTATCTAATTCACCATCATTTGCTACAACTTTTACACTAATAAATTTCCCTAAATCGGATGTTTTAACCGTGTAGTTTTCTGTGATTTCTCCTGAAATTTCAACAGCACCCGAGCCACTATTATTATCTGCTATATACCATTGATATGTGAAAGTTAGTGGGTCGCCATCTACATCAGATGAACTACTAATATCGGCTGTTAGAATTTCATTTGCTTCAGCAACACCATTTATGCTAACCACTGCAATAGGTGGTGTATTCGATCCAGTTGCAGGTCCAACAACTGGCGCAAATGTTTCAACACCATTAGCCGTTGCAATAACGGTGAAAAATTTACCTGAATCTGTACTTATTAATGTGTATGTCTGATTTGTTTGGCCTACTACAAATTCAAGGTTTGTTCCGGTAATATCATCTGCACGGACCCATTGATATGCAACAGTAACAGCATTGCCATCAATATCAATAAGCGGACTGTAATTAGCAGTCAATATTTCTCTAACTTCTAATAACCCTGAAATTGAAACTTCTGGAATAAAAGCTAAAGACTGACCTATAATAATATCATCTAATTGTATTTTTGTGAGTGTTCCATTACTCAGCCCCTCATAAACAAAGGCAATAACTCCATTTCCTTCAAATCCAGAAATATCGATATCTCCAGATTCTTCAAAATTAAAATCATCATTTTCAGAATTGTTTATTAATGATGAAATTAGATCTGCTCCAAATTCTGTCCAAGAAAATTTATTTGGGCAGTCTGTTCCATCATAATCTGTAGAGTACATTAATTTTAACGGATTTCCATTTTGTAAAGCATCAGCCAAAGTAAACGACATGTTTTTGTCTTTCATATTTGTAAAGTCATAGGTTGAGGAAATCAACCATGTCTTGTTTTTTTCATTACTGTTGTAAGAACTCATCTCTAGAAAGTTATTGCCTTCATTCGTAATTACAATAAACTCTCTTGATCCGTTTTCAATAACACTTGTCCATTGAGCAGTTGGAGTAGAGAATGGTTGGCTATCTTCAAAATCATCTGAAAAAGGTGCTGTTCCTGAAGGAATAATTACCAGCTCACTACACGTTGAAACTGTAGGTTCATTGTTGTCATCATCATCACAACTCATTATAGAAACTAAAAACAGACTTAAAAAAAGTACAGTTAAAGTTTTTGTATTATTTATTTTTTTTAATAAATTTCTCATCTTTTTATCAATTTGTTTTTACTTCTGTTTTTTTAATAGTCATTGCTATTAATACGATAGCAATTAAACTCGCAATAATCATCATTATAAAATAACCATTCCATTCATAATTTTCTATAACATATCCTCCAACAATATTTGCTAAAATTGCTGTTCCTATAAAATACCCAAACAAGCCTGTTAAACCTGCAGCGGTTCCCGCAGCATCTTTACTCACTAGGTCTAGGGCGTGTAAACCTATCAACATTACAGGTCCATAGATTAAGAACCCTATGGAAATTAAGCTTATATAATCTATCATCGGATTCCCAGCAGGGTTTTTCCAATACACAAAAATGGCTACCACAATTAGCACCATATATATAATACTTACTGGCGCTCTACGACCTTTAAAAACTTTATCGCTCAACCATCCGCTTATTAAGGTGCCTGGAATAGCAGCAATCTCGAACATTGAATATGCCCAGCTCACTTCACTTTGATTAAACCCTTTTACCTCTATAAGATATGCTGGCGACCAATCCTGAATTCCGTAACGCACCAAATACACAAATGCATTTGCAAATGCAATTGACCACAATAATTTATTTGGCAAAATATGTTTGGTGAATATTTCCATAGCGGTTAACGCTTTTTCTTCCTCCTCAACCGTCTTTGCTGTATAATCATTTTTCCAATCTTCTATTTTTGGGAGCCCCACAGAACGTGGTCTGTCTTTCAATAAAAAGAATGTAATGATTGCTATAACGATAGCTACCATTCCTGGAAAATAAAAAGTTGCTCGCCAATCAGCAAACAACTCAACTCCTAAAATTACCAACAACGGCATTGCAGAAGCACCCACATTATGAGCTACATTCCATATTGCCATTTTAGTTCCACGTTCTTTTAGAGAAAACCAATACACCATTGTTCTGCCACTCGGAGGCCAACCCATTCCCTGAAACCAGCCGTTTAAAAATAACAAAACAGACATCGTTAAAACAGAATTTGTTGCCCAAGGCATTACTCCCATTAGTATCATAATGATAGCAGACAGTAACAAACCTAATGGCATAAAATACTTGACATTAGATCTATCAGAAACATTTCCCATAATGAACTTACTCAATCCATATGAAATAGATAGAAATGAAATAGCAAGTCCTAATTCTGTTTTTGTAAACCCTTCACTTTCCAATTCGGGAATAGCTAATGCGAAATTCTTGCGTATTAAATAATAGCCAGCATACCCTAAAAAGATTCCTAAGAAAACTTGTAGGCGTAATTTTTTATAAGTGGCGTTAATTTTATCTTCAGCAATTAAAGGTTTGTGTGGTGCTGCCTTTAAGAATTTTAGCATAATTAATTTAGTTAAATAATTTTAATTGTTTTTTATAGAATTCTATATTTTTTTAGTTTAAAATGTATCCTTTTGCAATTTCTGTAAAGGATTGTAGTTGTTTTTCCTCCCAAACTTTATCTTTTCCTAATTCTTTTGCAATTATTGCTGCAACTGTTGGAGCAATTCGTATAGCTTCTTTGGCATTTAAAAACAAAGCTCTTGTTCTACGTGCAAGCACATCAATAACATTTCTTGCCAATTCATTTCTAACAGCCAATACAACTTGCGCTTTAATAATTCGTAAATCATCACTAATTGTTTCGCCTAGTTCAGGGCTTTCGGAAATAATATCATTTAATAAATTAATATCAGAACCGTAAAAATAATGAGGGTCATTAAAATCAACATTTTCTTTATGTCCATGAATTTTTAAGTGAGCAGTTGAACTCTTTTCAATATTTAGTTTTGCGATTTTAGCAAGTACATCTATTAACTCTTCTCCCATTTGTCTGTAGGTTGTCCATTTACCACCAATAATAGTTACCAGCCCAGAATCTGAAGTGATAATTTTATGACTTCTAGATATTTCTTTTGTTTTGCCATGCGCATCTTTTTTTGGTGCTGCCAGAGGTCTTAGTCCCGCATACACGCTTTTTACGTCGGCACGCGTTGGTTTTTTGTCTAAATATCTACCTGCAGTTTCTAAAATAAAATCAATTTCTTCATTGGTAGGGATAGGCTCAATTAGTGCTGTTTCCTTAGGAATGTCAGTTGTTCCTAGAATGACCTTATTATGCCAAGGCACTGCAAATAATACGCGACCATCTGGAGTTTTCGGAATCATAATTGCGTGTTTCGATTTTAAAAATTCACGATCAATTACAATATGTACTCCTTGACTTGCCATTACCAAATCGTCGGCATGTGGTTCGTCTTTCTGTAAAATTGTATCAACAAGAACCCCTGTTGCATTTAACACTGCTTTTGCTTTTAAATTATATTTTTTTCCATATTCGTAATCTGTTGCAACCACACCGGCTATTTTTCCATTTTCTTTTAGAAGGTTGGTAACCTTCATGTAATTTAAAGGAACGCCACCTTGTTCAATTATTGTTTGTGCTAAATTGATGCCTAAACGTGAGTCATCAAACTGACCATCATGATATTTTACACTTCCTCTTAAGCCTTCTTTTTTTAATGTCGGAATTTCTTCCAATGTTTTTTTTCTTGAAAATGGAACAGACCTGCCATAACTTAATTTACCTGCAAGCAAATCATACATTGTAAGACCAATAGTGTAAAAAGGTTTGTACCACCATGAGTAAGAAGGAATTAAAAATTGTTGATTATAAACTAAGTGAGGAGCGTTTTTTAATAACCGACCCCGTTCTTTTAAAGCTTCTAAAACTAGTGCAATATTTCCTTGGGCTAAATATCGAACACCACCATGTACTAATTTTGTACTTCTACTTGATGTGCCTGCCGTAAAATCGAATTGTTCTAGAAGTAATGTTTTATAGCCTCTCGATGCTGATTCTAGTGCTGCTCCCAAACCAGAAGCGCCTCCACCAATAACTATAATATCCCAAATAGTATTCTCTAATTGTATTTCCGTTATTAACTCTTCTCGCGTTCGCATTGTTTACGTTTGTGTTTCGACTTAACTTCGTTTACTTTCGTTTGTAAGTATTCAAAAGTATAAATATTTTTTTAAATGACAAAAATAATTCTGTATAAAATTATAAATTTAGTATTTTTACTTCAAAAAAATATTCACTATGTTTGTGATATGATTGATAGGCATAGTAAAATATTAGATTTACTCGAAGAGAAAAAATCGATTTCAGTAAATGCTTTAAGCAATATTCTAGATACATCTACAGTAACAATTCGAAAAGACTTGAAACTTTTAGAAACAAAAAGGTTGTTATTTCGAAATCATGGGGGAGCATCATTAGATAATCCTTATGTAAATGATAGATCTGTTAATGAAAAAGAATTTATAAACACATCTGAGAAAATGGCAATTGGATCAGGGGCTGCTAAAATGGTGCAAAATGAGCAATATATAATTTTAGCATCTGGAACAACAATTTTAGCGATGACTAAATTTATCAATCCTTTGAAAAAATTAACGGTGGTTACCTCTGCTCTTAATGTTGCATTAGCTTTAACTAATAAAGAAAATGTTGAGGTGCTTCAATTAGGTGGTTATATAAGACCGACTTCTTATTCGGTTATTGGTCACTATTCTGAAATGATATTGAAAGAAACGGCTTGTAGTAAATTGTTTATGAGTGTTGATGGTTTGGATTTAGAGTATGGGCTTTCAACCTCAAATGCTTTAGAAGCGCATTTAAATCAGCAAATGATAGCTTCAGCAAAAGAAATAATAGTGTTGGTTGATTCCACCAAGTTTGGTAAGAAAAGTTTTGGAAAAATTTGTGGAATAGAACAAGTTGATCACATAATTACAGACAAGAATATATTTCCAGAAGTTGTAAAAAGAATAAAAGCATTAGGTATTGATTTGACAATTTGTGATTGATAGTTTTTGATTTTTTTGAGATAAAATTTCTCCATCATACTTTTTGTAAATTGCAGGGAGAAAATTTAGATTCATGAAAATCACTTTTTTAGGGCACGCTAGTTTGCAATTAGAAATTGCAGGGAAAACAATTATTGTAGATCCATTTATTACCGCAAATGAATTAGCAAAACATATTGATGTCAATTCTTTAAAAGCCGATTATATTTTAATTACCCACGCGCATCAAGATCATATTTTAGATGTAGAAACCATTGCGAAGAATACCAAAGCAACAATTGTTTCTAACTACGAAATTGTAACCCACTATATTAACAAAGGTTTAGATGGGCATCCGATGAATCATGGTGGAGGTTGGAAATTTGATTTTGGGCGTGTTACCTACGTTAATGCTGTGCACACGAGTTCTTTTCCAGATGGTTCTTATGGTGGTAATCCTGGCGGATTTATAATTGAATCTTCAGAAGGGAACATTTACATTGCTGGAGATACCGCCTTGACAATGGATATGAAGTTGATTCCGATGCAATGCAAACTTGATCTTGCTATTTTAGAGTTACAAAAGAAGAGAGAACAACAAAAGTTGTTTGGGGTTTTACGGGTAAGAATAAATTCCCAGTTAGTATAATGATGTTGTTTATGAATATGGACAAATCCGTTGGTGGAGATTTTGAACACGGCTTGGCTAAATTAAAGAAAATTTTGGAAGCATAATTTAAAACTAAATATAATCAACCCTAAAGTATAGTTCAGAATAGTTAACAATTAAACTATACAATTATGAAGAGAAATACAATTAGTTGGTTTGAAATGCCAGTATTAAGTATGGATAGAGCAGTTAAATTCTACGAAGCTGTTTTTGGAGTTAAACTTTATGTAGATCAATTTGGGCCTGTTTTAATGGGTTG
Organism: uncultured Lutibacter sp.; assembly: GCA_964619615.1. Taxonomy (GTDB): domain Bacteria; phylum Bacteroidota; class Bacteroidia; order Flavobacteriales; family Flavobacteriaceae; genus Urechidicola. Next base: position 8,420 of record CAZUFO010000046.1, read on the forward strand.
GTTTCCGCATGACCTCAAAAACCTGGAGCAAGCGGTTCATTAGTTTATAATGAAGGTTTTCACAAACTTTCTACCGATGGAACTTTAATATATTTTAGTTCTGAAGATGTAGCGGTTGAAGTTGGTAAAATTGCTGACGCTGGAGGAAAAATTATTCAAGGGGAAACATTGATATCTGACGATGTTGGTACATGGCCTTGTTTATAGATACTGAAGGTAATTGTATTGCTTTATGTTTTAAAAATTAGCCGTTAGTTTGTAGTTGTAAGTTTGTCAATAATAATTGGAGTGCTATTTGTTTCCACGTTTATTTTTCCATTCTTTCAACATATCTTCAGATAGAATACCAGTACCATCATGTTTCCAACCAGGTGGTTTAGAAAAATAGTTGAGTTTTTTTATAAATGATGCCTTTGAATTAAAAACATCTTTAAATAAAGAAATCCACTCATCAAAAGCAATTCTAAAAGGATTGAAAGTATCGATGTTGGATGTAAGTCCGTAAATTACTTTTTCTTCAGCTAACTCTGGTTGAAAAGTGCCAAAGAGTTTATCCCAAATAATAAAAATACCCGCGTAATTTTTATCTAAATACAGTGCATTATTTCCATGATGTACTCTATGATGAGAAGGTGTATTAAAAACGGTTTCAAACCATTTCGGCATTTTTTTAATAAGTTCCGTATGAATCCAATATTGATATATTAAGCTAATAGCCATTTGTGTTAGTATCATTAAAGGATGAAAACCAAGAAAAGCAATCCAAATCCAAAAGATAAAATTGGTAAATCCTCCTGTCCAAGTTTGGCGTAATGCTGTACTTAAATTATATTTTTGTGAGGAATGATGCACAATATGTGAAGCCCAAAAAAACCGAATTCGATGTCCAAATCTGTGCGACCAATAATAGGAAAAGTCTTCCAAAAATAAAATTAATAACCAAGACCACCATGCAAAAGGTATTGTGGATATTCTGTAGTGTTGCCACGTATATGTAAAAACAAAAACTACAATAATTTTTGTAAGTAAGCCTATAAATATATTGCCAATAAGTCCGGTAATAATTGAAGTGAAAGCGTCTTTTACCGAATATGTTTTTGGTGCATGTTTTACAATTATCAAACCTTCAATAATAACAGTTATTACAAAAAAAGGAATTGCGTAAACAATTAGATCTGGTATTTCTGGAACTTGCATGTTTTAATGGTGAATTATTTTTTAAATGTATGATTAAATTGGCGTTTAATAATCATAAATTTTTCATTATTAATTACCCATCAATCAACGATTGTCTTATTTTAGCAATCAATGAAAGCAACTTTTCGAAAATACATTCTCAACTTTAAACAAGCAAGCGGAACATCACGCGGAATTCTACGCACCAAAGAAACTTTTTTTCTAATTATTTCTGATAATGAAAAAGAAGGAGTAGGTGAGTGCGGATTATTTAGAGGGTTGAGTATTGATGATAGACCAAATTTTGAAGGAAAATTGCGTTGGTTATGCGAAAACATCAACCTTGAAATAGATTTTCTATTAACGGAACTCATAGAGTTTCCTTCGATACAATTCGGATTAGAACAAGCAATACTTTCTTTAAAAAGTAAAAGTAAGTTTGAATTATTTCCGTCAGAATTTACCAAAGGAAACGATTCTATTCCAATTAATGGATTGATTTGGATGGGTTCGGAAGATTTTATGCGGATTCAAATCAAAGAAAAATTAAAATCTGGATTCACTACTATCAAACTAAAAATTGGTGCAATTGATTTTGAAACTGAATTAGATTTGTTAAAATCTATCAGAAAAGAATTTTCTTCAAATGAAATTGAATTGAGAGTTGATGCAAACGGAGCCTTTCAACCAAAAGAAGCATTAGAAAAATTAAAACTATTGTCCGATTTAGATTTACATTCTATAGAACAGCCTATTAAACAAGGGCAAGTTGAAAAAATGGCACGACTTTGTGAAACTACTCCGTTGCCAATTGCATTAGATGAGGAATTAATTGGTGTTTTTGATGTAACAAAAAAAGAAGATTTGCTACTAACAATTAAACCTCAATATATTATTTTAAAGCCAAGTTTAATTGGTGGTTTTGGTGGGAGTAATGAATGGATTGAGCTGTCTAAAAAGAATAAAATTGCTTGGTGGATTACTTCGGCATTAGAAAGTAATATTGGGTTGAATGCAATTGCGCAATACACTTATAATTTAGAAGTAACAATACCACAGGGATTGGGAACTGGTGGTTTGTTTGCTAATAATTTTGAAAGCCCTTTAGAAGTGAAGTATGGGCAGTTACGATATGACAACACTAAAAATTGGAATTTTAGTTTAAAATAGAAAAATGAATTTTATTCAACAAGCATATAAAGGAAAATCTGATGGGTGGAGATATATAGTAGGAACAGTAATTGTATTGTTTTTTTGGCAATTTATAGGTATAATTCCTTTGATTGGTTCTATGCTAATTAAGTTTGCGAAAAGCGGAAATATTGAATTGTTAAGTGATTTGAATAACGATACAATTATGAAGGTGTTTGATTCTAATTTAACGTTACTTTTATTATTGTTGATGTTTGCTATTGGTCTTATGGGCTTATTTTATGTTGTTAAACAACTACATCAACAAACCATAATATCATTAACAACAAGTAGAACTAAAATAGACTGGAAACGCGTATTTTTTTCTTTTTCTCTTTGGGGAAGCTTAGTTGTTATATTTACATTGTTAGCCTATTTTATGTCGCCCGATGATTTTGTTTGGAATTTTGATTTGAATAAATTTTTAATATTAGCAATCATTGCAATCATATTTATACCTATTCAAACAAGTTTTGAAGAATACCTTTTTAGAGGTTACTTAATGCAGGGTTTAGGTGTGTTGGCGAAAAATAGATGGTTGCCATTGTTAACTACATCTGTAGTGTTTGGATTAATGCATTTTGCCAATCCTGAAGTAGAAAAACTTGGTTCAATAATTATGGTATATTATATTGGCACGGGCTTTTTACTAGGTATTATGACATTGATGGATGAAGGATTAGAATTGGCTTTAGGATTTCATGCAGCAAATAATTTAATTTCAGCGCTTTTGATAACTACGGATTGGACAGCCTTTCAGACACATGCTATTTTAAAAGACATTTCAGAACCATCTGCTGATTTTGATATTTTGTTTCCAGTATTAATTTTATTCCCAATTGTCTTATTTATTTTTTCTAAAAAATATGGCTGGACAAATTGGACTGAAAAATTAACAGGTAAAGTTGAAGAGGTATCTGTAATTAAAGAATTAGTTTGAAAAAAAACGCCTGTCATTCCTGCGAAAGCAGGAATCTAAATTTAACTAATTTTTTATGGATTCCTGCTTTCGCAGGAATGACAGCAGAACTATTAAGGAAAGAATAGTGAATCTTAAGTTATGTTAATATTTTAAATCCAATTATTCCTCCGTAAAAAGTATCGCCGCTTTATTAAAGTCAGACGCCGCATTAATTACGTTTCTAAAAGCATCGTATGTTTCAATTGGGAATTCGTTTACTCTATAAGATTCTTCAATGGTAACAATTAGTTTATCACCTTTAATTTCGTAATTAGAATTCCAATAACATAATTTTTTGCCGTCGACTTCCAAGACTTTATCAATCACCAAAGATTCCAATCCATCTAAAGTATATCCTTTAGGAATATCGACTGTAATTGTGTAATTATATTGATTTGGATATTGCATTTCAATAGGATTCTCTCTTTCTTTCTCCTGATATAACTCACTCTGAATACCAATAATTTTTCCTATTTGAAAAATATAACTTCCGCCTACATCTTCAATTAATGAGGATGATTCAATAGTGCTTTTTACAATATAAGGGAGGTTATACTCGGTTTGATTCATCTCTGTATTCTCTAACTCCATTTTTATAACATTCTTATCTTCAATACCAGATCCTGTTAAGTAATCTTCGAATTCTGCTTTTGTTTCACCAGAAGTCAACGCCATAAAAGCTCTATTTTGAAACCCCCAATGTCCATAATATTCTTGATATTCATCAATGGTTACTATGTCAAAATCATCAGAAAAGCGAATATCCATTACACGTTTAATTCTGCTATAATTAGGGTCGTTTTGAACAATTTTACTAAAACGATACTCCAGACCACTATTAATAAACAGGCCGTAATTTCCTAAAATATTTGGAGGTGGTTCACTCAATCTATAATCAATTCTATTAGGTGAAATGTATTGTTTAATAGCGGGCAAATAAATCAAAAATTCTTGAATAGCTCTAGGATTGTAAAAGTCTGGGTCTAATCTGTGATTGTACCTGTTTGAGGTTACTACGATTTCATAATCAATATTAAGAGCACCTAAAAAATGGGCATAGACTTTTAAGATTCCAAATTCACTAGAACTACGATTTTGAAGAATGTAGTCAATTTCTTCAATTTGTGGGTTTCTATTTTCTACAACTGTAAAATTACTTTTTATGTAATTGTCTAATCTTGCTGCTTTTTCATAATCCGTTAATTCTTCATCTTTTTTCCAAATATGTTCTCTGATTTCATCAATAACTGCTTTTTGAATTTGAGCGGGGAACAAATCAATAGCTATATTTCCAACTGTATTTGACCATAGCATATCTTGTGTTATTTCATTATTCCCAAAACATTGGTAAGCTGCGTATATTTTGTTGGCCTCTGTTGCTGAATATTCTTCTTCCGTAACAGGGTTGATGTTAGATAAAACCAATTCTTCTACTAACATATTATCTAAATAAGTACGTTCAAATTGCTGTGTTGTATTGTACGTTTTTATAGCGCCAAATAAATTATTGGTTATAAAAACCATTTCCGAACGTTTAATCAAATAATTGCTTTGCAGCGTTTCTGAACCAAACGGAGAATATTTTTTTTCTACAGTATATAAAAGTTCTATTTCTGAACCTATTTGAGCACCTTCGATTGCAAATATTTGAAAATCGCCATATTCTTCTACGTTTTCAATTTGCTTGATATTGTTTTCGTCAAAGTTGGTAATTGTACCATCTTTATTTATGGTACGTGCTTTTATTCCTCTTAACTTAATTACATTATGCATAGGAATATACACTTGATTGTGCCGTTGAATACCCAATTCATCATTCACCCTAATAATAGTATGTGTAGTTTCAAATAATGAAATCTCCCGAGACCAGGCACCACATTGGACTTGTTGCTTCAGATTGTTTGAACTCTATTACTTTACGTATTAAAACACCTACGGAAGACTCATCATTTTCAAGAGCGTTTAACGTATGAATTTCTGGATTGGTTTCCCAATCATAGGTGGTGTAATATTGAGAAAATGTTGTAGAAACGGTTAATAATGCAATAAGAGCAATTAATTTTTTCATAGTTTTTACTGTATTTTTTCGAGTACAATACTCTTTTTGTAAACTTTTAATAAACTTTTAATGAAGGTATTGTAGTCTTCAAAATCTTCATTCTCTAACGCCAATGTATTCATGTATATTTTTTGATGTACGATTAGCTGATCATCTTCCTTTTTATAGGTGAAAGAATATCCGTACGCTTCTAGTTCGTTTGAAACATTTTTAGGGATAGATTTTAATTGATAACCTTCTGGGATGTTAAACGTGGTGATATAATCTCTTTCAAATTTGTGCTCTATTTTAATTCCAAAACGTTGATTTTTAATTTTAATGATGTCTTTGGAAAGTGGTTTTTCTAAATTCAAATTCAAAAATATTTTTGATCCAATAAACTTAGCGTAATTATTTATTTCTAAATCGTATGATGTTGTATAGGTGTCATTAATAGTTGTTAAATTGTCTAATTTAATGTTAGAATAGATGGTTTTGTTATTTCCAATTTCAAACTTGTTATTCAAATATTCTTCTTGTGTTTTATCATCTTTCTTAAATTTTGCGTCCACAACAAAATCAACCATATCGTAGCCTTGCATTGTTCTTTTGCTTGAAGCTTTAATACTTTTTCCTTCCAAAGAAATAGTAGTTTCAATAAGCGTCTTACTCTTTTCTTTATTTTGTATTGGAACTGTTATAATTTTATACGTTGTATCAGAAATACCAATCAATGCTTCTTTACCTTGTATGACAGAACTTGGCATTCCAAAGGGTACATAACTATCCGTTGGATCTAAAAAGATAGTTTTCCCATCAATTATTGCAGTTGTAATCATATGATTATCAACTATTGGAGTTGGTACTTCGTGATAAGAATAAGGTCTGTCTCGTGTGCCAATCCAGGTGTGATATGCTTTTATACCAACATGGTTTAACATCACAGACAGAAGATTCGCCATATCTTTGCAATCTCCATATTTTTTGGCGCAAACTCCAGCAGCGCCTCTTGGAATAAATCCGCCTAAACCATCTTCAAAGGCAACATAATTTATATTGCTTTGTACCCAATTAAAAATTGCTTTTGCTTTTTCAGTATCTGTGTTTAAGCCTTTTATTGTTTCTTCCGCAATAGCATATACTTCCGTTAGGTCGGCATCATCAATTTGACTGGTTAAATATTGATACCAAGAATACAAGTCTGCTACATCATTTAAAACAGGAGTAGTTTTGTTTTTTACAGTGTAGTTTTTAATATAAACTATAATATGGGGTAAATAATTTAATATAGATAAACTCTTATTTCCTTTTCTAAATTCTTTAATGTTTTTCGCTTTCCACGAATAAATGGTTGTTTTTTTGGATTCTTTTTTTTCAAAAGTGATATCGAGATCGTCTAAATTAAACGTTTTATAACCTAATTCAACTCCTTTAGGAACTTCAACCGTATATTCAGCTTTTTGGGTAGGCACAAAAGTGCCAAACCTAAAAGAACTCAAAAAATGAGGGTCTTTAATAATTTCTTTATAACTTAAAGTGGTAATAGCACCTTTACCAACCGCAGGAAAAACAAAATTGATAGATTGTTGGTCACTAAAAAAAATATTTCCACCAAATTGATCTTTTGTTTCAAAATGATCGACAACTATTTTTTTTCGACTTATCGGACTTTCAGTATAGGCATTAATGTTTTTAATGTCTGTGAAACTATCAAAATGAATAAAATCATTGGCAAAATAAAGGGTGTTCCCTGTATTATATTTGGCTTGTTCAAAAACGTCATTCTCAATTTTTAGCTCACCATTTACCAACTCAACTTTTAAATACTGGCTTCTTTTTATAAAGTAATAATCCTCTTTTTCAAAATCGATGGGAGTTTGCGCCCACGAAAATTGGGTAATCATTAAAAGGGTTATAAGTATTTTTTTCATCTAAAAAATTAATTCTCAAATATATTGTTAATTACAAAGGTGTCCAATAGTTACCGTATTTATTAAGAAAACTTTATCGTTTTAACAGCTTTATTGACAGAATGAACAATAGTTGAGCCATTTTTCGTTTATTTGTGTTATGCAGTTTTTGATACATCCAAACTTTGAATTAAACGGAACTTCTTTTAATAAAACGAAGGATTTGATTGTTTATTCTAAATCTATTTCTGAAGAAATCAGTCAGTTTTTAACTGACTTTTTAGGCGAGTCTGACTCAATAAAATTACAAACATCTGGTTCAACCGGAGTTCCGAAAGTTATTGATGTGAAAAAGGAGTTTATGGTGAATTCTGCAAAAGCAACTGGCGTTTATTTTGGATTGAAAGAAAACGCAACAGCTTTATTATGTATGAACCTTAACTATGTTGGAGCAAAAATGATGCTAGTTCGCGCATTGGTTTTAGGATGGAAATTGGATGTTGTTTCGCCTAGTTCAAACCCGCTAAAAGAAATAGACAAAACCTATGATTTTTGTGCGATGGTACCAATGCAAGTGTTTCATTCATTAAATGATTTAGACAAAATTAAGCAGTTAATTATTGGAGGAGGATTAGTTTCAAGGGAATTAAAAAACAAACTTCAAAAAGTTAAAACTACTTGTTTTTCAACTTACTTAATGACAGAAACAGTTTCGAATATAGCTGTGAAAAGATTAAATAAATTTTTATAGGACACTGAGCGCAGACGAAGTGTTT
>CAZUFO010000047.1:0-16164 GCA_964619615.1 uncultured Lutibacter sp.
CAGGCAACACCAGAAGTTCCTCCATTGTTAGTGTTGGATGAAAACGAAAATCCCGTTCCACTAGTAGATTTACAAGGAAGGTTTACACATCATATGGGTGAATTTGGAGGTGAATATGTCAAAAACGAATATTATGCTGATGGTGAAGCACCAGAAAGATCGATTGATGTTGAAATTGCCATCAAATTAAAAGAAGAAAATAAGGCTTTTCATGTAGAAAAGTACAAACACAGTTATCCGCATTGTTGGAGAACAGACAAGCCGATTTTATATTATCCACTCGATTCTTGGTTTATAAAAGTGACTGAGAAACGCGACAGAATGTTCGAGTTGAATACTGAAATTAACTGGAAACCAAAATCAACCGGCGAAGGTCGTTTCGGAAATTGGTTGAAGAATGCGAATGATTGGAACTTATCTCGTTCACGTTATTGGGGTGTTCCGTTACCAATTTGGAGAACAGAAGATGGTACCGAAGAATTGATGATTGGTTCTGTTGAAGAACTGAAATCAGAAATATCAAAAGCTATTGAAGCAGGCGTTTTAGAGAATGATATTTATGCCGATTTTGAAGTTGGAAATATGTCTGACGAAAATTATGCGAAGTTAGATTTACATAAAAACATTGTAGATCAAATTACGTTGGTTTCTCCTTCAGGAAAACCAATGCAACGTGAAGCTGATTTGATTGACGTTTGGTTTGATTCTGGATCAATGCCGTATGCACAATGGCACTATCCGTTTGAAAATAAAGAATTAATTGACGATAAAAAGTTTTATCCTGCTGATTTTATTGCGGAAGGCGTTGACCAAACTCGTGGTTGGTTTTACACATTACACGCAATTGGAACATTGGTTTTTGATTCAAAAGCCTATAAAAATGTAGTTTCCAACGGACTCGTTTTAGATAAAACGGGTAAAAAAATGTCGAAACGTTTAGGAAACAGTGTTGACCCATTTGAAACAATGGATAAGTATGGGCCAGATGCTACACGTTGGTATATGATTTCAAATGCAAACCCGTGGGATAATTTAAAGTTTGATGTTGCCGGAATTGATGAAGTGAGACGTAAATTTTTCGGAACTTTATATAACACCTATTCATTCTTTACTTTGTACGCTAATATTGATAAATTTAGTTATGCTGAAGATGAAATAAATATAGTAGATCGACCAGAAATTGATCGATGGGTTTTATCAGAATTAAATACGTTGATTAAAAAAGTAGCGGTTTCATTTGACGATTACGAGCCAACAAAAGCAGCACGATATATTCAGTATTTTGTTACTGAAAATTTGAGCAATTGGTTTGTAAGATTGAGTAGAAGACGTTTCTGGAAAGGAGATTACCAGCATGATAAAATTTCTGCATACCAAACATTATATACGTGTATGTTAACGGTTGCTAAATTGAGTTCGCCAATTGCTCCATTTTTTATGGATAATTTGTATAAAGATTTGGTTGCTGTTACAGGGAAAGGAATGGAATCTGTTCATTTAGAATCATTTACAAGTTTTAATAAAAACCTGATTGATGCTGATTTAGAGCGCAAAATGCAAAAAGCACAAAAGATATCTTCAATGGTATTATCGCTTCGTAAAAAAGAAATGATAAAAGTACGTCAGCCTTTGCAAAGAGTTATGATTCCTGTGATGGATCAACAAGATAGAGATGATATTTTAGCGATTCAAAATTTAATTATTTCTGAAGTAAATGTAAAAGAAATTGAGTTGTTAGATGATGCATCAAATATTTTGGTGAAGAATATCAAACCAAATTTTAAAGTCTTGGGTCCAAAATTTGGAAAAGATATGCGATTGGTTGGCGCTGAAATTCAAAAATTCACACAAGAAGATATTAACAAAATAGAAAAAGAGGGCGAAATTTCTATTAAAATTAATGAGAATTTTGTAACCTTGTCAATAGATGAGGTAGAAATTGCTTCACAAGATATTGAAGGCTGGTTAGTTGCTAATCAAGGTGGTTTAACAGTAGCTTTAGATGTTACCATTACAGAAGAATTACGCGAAGAAGGAAATGCTCGTGAGTTGATTAATAGAGTGCAAAACTTGCGTAAAGATTCTGGTTTAGAAGTAACAGATAAAATTAAATTAAGTATTCAAAAGAATGCAATTTTAGAACAAGCGGTTCGTTCAAATGAATCTTATATTAAAAATGAAACATTGACGGATCATTTATTATTTGTTGATGTAATTGAAGAAGGAACTGAAATTGTTTTTGATACTGTTGAAACCAAAATATTAATAGAAAAAATTTAAGAAAATGGCAGAGACTCCACATAAATATTTAGATGCAGATTTAGCAGAATTTAAAGAAATAATTTTAGCAAAAATAGCACATGCGCAAGAAGATTTAGACTTATTAAAAGGCGCTTTTAAGAACGATAGAAATAATGGAACTGAAGATACGTCTCCAACGTTTAAAGCTTTTGAAGAAGGTTCTGAAACAATGAGTAAAGAAGCGAATGTACAATTGGCAATTCGTCAAGAAAAATTTATTCGCGACTTGAATAATGCGCTTATGCGTATTGAAAATAAAACCTATGGCGTTTGTCGTGAAACAGGTAAATTAATCCAGAAAGAGCGTTTAAAATTAGTGCCTCATGCTACTTTGAGTATTGAAGCGAAGATGAAACAATAGTAAAAACACTCCTTTTGAAAAAAGCATTTTTTATCGTTTTTGTTGTTTTATTGATTGATCAAATCGTAAAGGTTTACATAAAAACACATTTTTATTTAGGCGAAACCGTTTATATTTTTGGTTTCGATTGGGCTCGTATTTATTTTGTAGAAAACTATGGAATGGCTTGGGGTGCAGAATTTGGAGGTAAAACAGGAAAGTTATTCCTTACCTTTTTTAGAATAACTGCTGTTTTTGGTATTATTTATTGGTTGGTTTCTTCAGTAAAAAGTAAAGCATCACAATTATTAGTATTTGCAATATCTTTAATTTTAGCAGGAGCAATTGGCAATATAATAGATTCTGTTTTCTACGGAATTATTTTTGATACTCCAGGTGGTAGAAATTTAGCGACAGCATTTGCAGAACAAGGATATGCATCTCTTTTTCATGGGAGTGTAGTTGATATGTTTTATTTTCCATTTATTGAAAATGGGGTATTCCCAGAATGGATTCCGTTTTTAGGCGGAACACATTTCACCTTTTTTAATGGGATTTTTAATGTAGCCGATTTCGCAATTTCTTGCGGAGTTGGAATTTTAATCGTTTTTAATAAACGAGTTTTTCCAAAAGAAGAAGAAGTTATTTTGAAAAAAATAGATTAGGTAACGCAAATAAGCGTATAAACAAATCTACAGTTACACATTTTTGTATAAATTCGTTGTATGCAAAATCCTACATTAGAGATTCAAATACAAACACTTCCTTCAAATCCAGGAGTATATCAGTACTTCGACAAGGAAGAGAAAATTCTATATGTTGGTAAAGCAAAAAATTTAAAAAAACGCGTTTCATCCTATTTTACTAAAACCCATGAGAATGGTAAAACACGCGTTTTAGTTAAAAAAATATGCAGTATTAAACATATTGTAGTTGATACTGAAACGGATGCTTTACTGCTCGAAAATAATTTAATTAAAAAGTATCAACCTCGGTATAATGTGATGTTAAAAGATGACAAAACATACCCCTGGATTTGTATTAAAAAAGAACGGTTCCCTCGCATATTTTTAACCAGAAATGTAATTAAAGATGGTTCTGAATATTATGGGCCTTATACTTCGGTTAGAACCGTTAGAGTGTTGTTAGATTTAATTAAGGAGTTGTATCAATTAAGAACATGCAATTATTTTTTGAGTGAAAAAAATGTAGAAAACAAAAAGTATAAATTGTGTTTAGAGTATCATATTGGTAATTGCAAAGCGCCTTGCGAAAACAAACAAACCGAAGAAAATTATAATAAAGGGATTAAAGAAATACGCCAAATTATTAAAGGAAACTTCAAAGAGTCACTACAAACGTTAACTAATTTAATGAATGCTTTTGCTACTGAAATGGAGTTTGAGCAAGCGCAAAAGATTAAAGAGAAGATTGCACAATTGTCTAATTATCAAGCAAAATCTACGGTTGTTAATCCATCGATTAATAATGTAGATGTTTTTTCTGTTATTTCTGATGAAAGTTACGGTTACATAAATTTCTTCAAAATAATGAATGGGTCAATTATTCAATCTCACACTTCAGAAGTGAAAAAAAAATTAGATGAGTCAGATAAAAAACTGCTCGAAATGGCAATTATAGAAATCAGACAACGCTTTAATTCAACTTCAAAAGAAATATATGTTCCGTTTAATGTAGAAGTTGGTGATGATATTAAAGTAACAATTCCAAAATTGGGAGATAAAAAACGGATTGTAGAACTTTCGTTAAGAAATGCAAAATATTATAGGCAAGAGCAATTTAAACAAATAAAAATTGTTGATCCAGACCGTCATGTGAATCGAATTATGGCGCAAATGAAAAAGGATTTGCGACTTTCCGAAGAACCAAGACATATAGAATGTTTTGATAATTCAAACATTCAAGGAACTAATCCGGTTGCTGCTTGTGTGGTTTTTAGAAATGGAAAGCCGAGTAAAAAAGAGTATCGACATTTTAACATTAAAACGGTTGTGGGGCCAGATGATTTTGCATCAATGGAAGAGGTAGTTTTTCGTCGTTATAAAAGATTAGTTGATGAAGCGCAAGATTTACCTCAACTTATCGTTATTGATGGAGGAAAAGGGCAATTATCGTCTGCATTAAAGAGTTTAGATGTTTTAGGATTGAGGAATAAAATAGCGATTATCGGAATTGCAAAAAGATTAGAAGAAATATATTACCCAAATGATTCAATTCCTTTATATTTGGATAAGAAATCTGAATCGTTGAAAATTATTCAACAATTACGAAATGAAGCGCATCGTTTTGGTATTAAACATCACCGAAATAAGCGTAGTAAAAAAGCGATAGAGACCGAGCTTGAATTAATTCCAGGAATAGGTCAACAAACAATTGTAACGCTATTGCAGCATTTTAGGTCTACTAAAAGAGTAGCCAATGCAACGTTAAATGAATTGACAGAAATTATTGGAGTTTCCCGCGCTTCAAAATTGTTTAACCATTATCATACTAATGAAGAATAAATTTATAATACTATTATTTCTTTGTCCGTTTTTTGTTTTTTCACAAGAAGAAATAAGTGAAAAAAAGGACTTAAAAGTGGGGTTGGTGCTTTCGGGTGGTGGTGCTAAAGGGTTTGCCCATGTAGCCGTTATAAAGGTGTTGGAAGAAGCTGGCGTTAGAGTAGATTATGTTGGTGGAACAAGTATAGGAGCAATAATTGGCTCATTATACGCATCGGGTTATAATGCTAAGGAAATTGATTCTCTGATTAAAAAAATTGACTTTGAGAAAATAATGCTCGATGAAATACCTAGAAAATCAAAACCGTTTTATGAAAAGGAAAAAGGCGAAAACCACGCGTTAGTTTTTCCTATTAATAATAAAAAAATAGGATTGCCCGTTGCGCTTTCTAAAGGGCAGAATGTTTTAAATTTAATAACAGAATTATTGCAGCATGTAGATACAATTAGTGATTTTAATAATCTTTCCATACCTTTTTTGTGTATTGCTACAGATATTGAAACAGGGAATGAAGTGGTTTTAAATAAAGGGTTTTTACCACGTGCTGTACAAGCAAGCGGGGCTTTTCCAACACTGTTAGAGCCAGTTGAAATTGATGGAATTTTACTTGTAGATGGAGGTGTAGTTAATAACTTTCCAGTTGATCAAGTAATAAAAATGGGTGCAGATGTAATTATTGGAGTTGATTTAGGAACCAGTTTTGATAAAAGAGAAGATTTAAATTCTGCATTTAAAATTGTGAACCAAATAATGAGTTTTCAAATTTATGCTAATTATGACGAGCAGATAGCAAATACAGATGTACATATTCACCCAGACTTAGACGGTTATGGGGTGGCTTCATTTGAATCGTACGACTCTATTTATAAATTAGGAGAAAAATCTGCTCGTTTACAATTTGATAAACTTGTTGAAATAGCAAATCAACAAATCTTTAAAAGAGTTCATAAACCAATTGTACATCAATCAAAAGAAATAACAATTAAAAGGATCGAAATTGAAGGGAATCAAGATTATACAAAGCGATATATAAAATCAAAAATGGAAATTGAAGAGGGGGAAACAATTTCTAGAGATGAATTTCTCGAAGGAGTTAATAACCTAACAGCCACTGGAAATTTTTCAAACATTCAATATCAAATTATTGAAGAAGAAGACGGTAGTGTTATTAAATTGAAATTAAAACAAGATGAAAATTTCGGGTACTTAAAATTGGCGGCACATTATGATGATTTATATAAAACAGCAGTTTTAGCAAACTTTACAGTAAAACACTTTATTGCTAAAAATGATATTGCATCATTAGATTTAATTTTAGGAGATAATATTCGGTATAATTTAGATTATTTTATTGATAATGGCTCCAATTGGAGTTTTGGTTTATACTCTAGATATAATTCTTTTAATACGGATGTTGATTTTGATTGGGTAAACAGTTCGCTCAATAAAGTAGATTTAAAATACAGAGATTTTACCAATAAATTGTATCTGCAAACAGTGTTAAACCGAAAATTTGCTTTAGGAGTTGGTGCAGAACATAAAAACATTCGTGCTTATACAGAAACATTTATTACTTCTGTTTCAACTGTTCCAGATGATCGAAATTATTTTGACAAGTCAAATTATTATAACTTTATTTCCTACTTGAAGTTCGATACGTATGATAAAAAGCATTATCAAAAATCTGGCGTAAATTTAGATGTAGATTTTAGATGGTATTTATTTTCTAGTGATTTTAATGATAACTTTAATTCCTTTTCACAGTTAAAAGGGGAATTTGGATTTGCATATACCTTTTTTGATAAACTTACTTTTCACATTATTACAGCAGCAGGAATTACTATTGGTAGTAATAACAATAAGATATTAGATTATCATTTAGGAGGTGTGGGAGAAAACTATATTAATAATTTCATTCCATTTTACGGTTATAATTTTGCCAACCTAACTGGTGATGGATTTTTATTATCTACCTTAAAAATAAGGTATGAATTGTTTAAGAATAATTATTTATTAACTGCAGTTAATGTTGCTAGAGTTAATGATGATATTTTTAACGATGGAATAATTTTTGAAAATACCTTAGTTGGTTTTGATTTGGGATATGGCATAGATTCGTTTGCTGGGCCAATAGAGCTTAACTTAACTTATTCGCCAGATACTAAAGATAATAACTGGTATTTTAGTTTAGGATACTGGTTTTAAGACATAAAAAAATCCTATTGCATACTGCAATAGGATTTTTCTTCTTTGATATTGTAATCCCTTAATTTTTTACGTATCAGTTTGTGTTTGTCTATCAAAATGATATTGTAAATATTGGTAAGCATCACGAGGCAAAATTTTGATCCACTTTTTATATTTAAAAAACCACTTGGCTTGTACCGAAGGATATCCTTGCTTAAGGTACGAAGCTATAAAAGGGTGAACATTTAAGGTCACTTTTTTATACTTCTTTAAATCTAAAATTTTATCAAGTTCGTTTTCTATTTTATCAATTAAAATAATTGGCGCTTCCACTTCTCCGTTTTTATTCGGATTCGGTTCGCGTGTTTTAATAATTAATTCTGGTCTAACTCTTTGACGAGTAATTTGAATCAATCCAAATTTACTTGGAGGTAAAATTTTGTGTTTAGTACGATCAAATGACATTTCTTTTTTCATATGATCATACAGTTTTTGTCTATCTTCTGCTTTATGCATATCGATAAAGTCAACAACAATAATTCCTCCCATGTCGCGTAACTGTAATTGACGTGCAATTTCACTTGCAGCAATTAAGTTTACTTCAAGAGCAGTTTCGGCCTGCGTTTTAGCTTTATTTGAACGATTTCCGCTATTTACATCAATAACATGTAAAGCTTCTGTGTGTTCAATAACTAAATAAGCGCCTTTGCTCATAGAAACAGTTTTCCCAAAAGATGTTTTAATTTGGCGTTCAATGCCATATTTTTCAAAAATTGGAATACTTGATTTGTGGAGTTTCACTATAGATTCTTTTTCTGGAGCAATTTCTTGGATATAATCTTTTATTTCCTGAAATAATACTTCGTCATCAACAATAATATTGCTGAAAGAATCATTAAAAACATCTCTTAAAATAGAAGATGCTCTATTTAATTCACTTAAAACTTTTGTTGGTGGTTTGGCTCTTTTAATTTGTTTGCACATACCCACCCATCTTTCTAAAGAAGTTTGAAGGTCTTTATCTAAGTCTGCTACTTTTTTATTTTGAGCAACAGTTCTAATAATAACTCCGAAATTCTTAGGTTTAATGCTTTTAATTAATCGTTTTAATCGTTCTTTTTCTTTTGGATCTTCAATTTTTTGTGAAACTGAAATCCTGTTTGAAAAAGGAACTAAAACTAAAAATCTACCTGCAATAGATAGCTCGGCATTTAGTCGAGGTCCTTTGGTAGAGATTGGTTCTTTAACAATTTGAACCAATAATTCTTGTCCTGTTTTAAGTACATCATTAATATTTCCGTTTTTATCGATGTCTTTCTCGAAATGGAAATTTTTTAAAGTGAAATCTTTTTGTTTGCCTGTGTTTATTCCTTTAATGAATTTAGATAAGGATAAAATTTGTGCTCCTAAATCATGATAATGTAAAAAACCGTCTTTTTGGTATCCTACATTCACAAAAGCAGCATTTAAGCCAGTTAAAGTTTTTCCAGTTTTTGCTAGAAAAACATCACCAACAGAAATTTTGTTATCATTTGTCTCCTTATTTAATTCAATAAGCCTACCTTCTTTTAATAAGGCAAAGTCAATATCAGAGGAACTGGATCTAATAATTAATTCTGTTTTCACTCCGAATTGTTTTTAATTTATACATTAATCTATAACGTATAAATAGGTTAATAATTTTACACAGATTTTTAATCTGTTGAAAGCTGTAGTTAAACAGCGTTTCGTTTTCAAAGAACGTTTTCTTTTTACAAAAGAAAAAGTAAGATAATCTTACTTTTTCTTCTTGTGTCTGTTAGCTCTTGCTCTCTTCTTACGCTTGTGCGTAGAGATCTTTGCTCTTTTTCTTTTTTTACCACTTGGCATAATAAAGTCTTTTTAATTTTTAAATTACTGTAAATTATTTTACAGCCACTTTGCTTTTTACACCTTCTACAAATACTTTTGCAGGTTTAAAAGCTGGTATGTTATGAGCAGGAATTTTAATAGTTGTATTCTTAGAAATGTTTCTTCCTGTTTTTTCAGCTCTTTGTTTTACAATAAAACTTCCAAAACCTCTTAAGTAAACATTCTCACCACCTTCCAATGAATCTTTTACTTCGTCCATAAATGCCTCAACTACCGCTAAAACATCTCCTTTTTCAATACCAGATTTTTCTGAAATACGCGATACGATATCTGCTTTTGTCATATTAATAATTATTTTTATTTGGGTTCTAATTTGAGGATGCAAATATATGACAATAAATTCAACTTCAAAAGGTTATACAATTAAAATTTGAGGATATAATTAATGTACCTTTGTTGCCTTAAATTTATGAATGACCTTTTCTAATATTCTCACACATTGGTATTTACAAAATAAACGAGATTTACCCTGGCGCAACACAACCAATCCTTATTATATATGGCTGTCTGAAATAATTTTGCAACAAACTAGAGTTGATCAAGGATTGCCATATTATTTAAAATTTGTTGAAAAATTTCCAACGGTTCAAGATTTAGCCAAAGCGAATGAACAGCATGTTTTGAAATTATGGCAGGGATTAGGTTATTATTCTAGAGCACGTAATTTGCATTTTTCATCGCAATATATTGTAGATGATTTAAAGGGTGTTTTTCCAAATACATATACCGAAATATTAAAATTAAAAGGCGTTGGAGATTACACGGCTTCCGCAATTGCTTCCATTTGTTTTAATGAACCAACTGCAGTTGTAGATGGTAATGTTTATAGAACGTTGGCTAGATATTTCGGAATTGCAACACCTATTAATTCTACAAAAGGGATTAAAGAGTTTAAAGCATTAGCGCAAGAGTTAATCAATTCTAAAGATCCGGCATTACACAATCAGGCAATTATGGAGTTTGGCGCACGAATGTGTAAGCCTCAAAAACCTAAGTGTGATACCTGCCCATTAAACGAAAGTTGTGTTGCATTGCAAAAAAAGAAGGTAAAGGATTTGCCAATAAAAGAAAAGAAAATAAAAGTGCGAAAACGATTTTTTAATTATTTGGTTGTAATTTCTTCGGATAATAAAACGATTTTAAATCAACGAATAGGGAAAGGAATTTGGCAAGGTTTATATGAATTTCCGTTGATAGAATCTGAAGGGAAATTGGAAGCGAAAACGGTATTGAACCATCCATTTTTTGATGAATTATTTCAAAAAAACAAATTAGTTTTGAAACGATTTAATGCCGATGTGAAAGCACATAAACTATCACATCAGCATTTATATACTACGTTTTGGATTGTTAATTTAGACGAAAATCTATCAAAAGGAATTGAATGGAAAATGGTTGAAAGTTTTCCCGTACCTATTTTAATTCATAAGTTTGTTGAAGAATTGAAACGAACAGAAATTTTTAGTATTTTTGAATAATAAACAATAATTATGGCTGGAACTTTAAATAAAGTAATGTTGATTGGGCATTTGGGTGATGAAGTTAAAATGCATTATTTTGACGATAAAAATTCAATAGGGCGCTTTTCTATTGCTACAAACGAATCGTACACAAATAAACAAACAGGAGAGAAAGTAACCACAACGGAATGGCACAATATTGTTGTAAGAAATAAATTATCCGAAATATGTGAAAAGTATTTAACCAAAGGAGATAAAGTGTATTGCGAAGGCAGAATTAAAACACGCCAATGGGAAGGCGATGGAGGTGTAAAACGTTATTCAACTGAAATTCATGTGACAGATATGACATTCTTATCTACAAAACGCGAATTAGATAAAAAACCAACTGCAACTCAACAAGAAACTCCGGTTAGTCAAACTCAAAAACCTGCTGAAGTTGAAAATGACGATTTGCCATTTTAAATTAATCAAAAATAAAGTTATTGGATCCAGAGCCCTTTAGTTTACTTTATATTTCAGCAACAATTTTTACAGGAATAGTTGTTGCTAAAATAATATTACTACTTATTTTATTAACCTTTTCTGCTTTTATTTCTGGCACTGAAGTTGCTTTCTTTTCGCTTTCACAGACCGATTTAGATGAGGCTGCGGAATCAAAATCTAAGAAGCAGAAACAAGTAGTTAAATTACTTTCTACCCCTAAAAAACTATTAGCCACAATACTTATAGCTAATAATTTTATCAATATTTTAATTGTATTAATTTTTGTCTATTTGGGTGAGAGTTTATTTCAAAACCTTACCTACTCAATCAATTTACACTTTTTTGATTTACCTGTTCGATTTCTTTTAGAAGTGGGATTGATTACTTTTTTAATTTTACTTTTTGGCGAAGTATTACCAAAAGTGTACGCAAGTAGAAATGCGTTAAAATTTGCTTCCTTTATGGTATTGCCAATTAACATTTTAAATTATATATTAAGTTTTTTAAGTGTTCCATTAATTAAAATAACGGGTTTGATTGAAAACAGGTTTGGTAAAAAAAACACCAAGTTTTCAGTAGAAAAATTATCGCAAGCATTAGAATTAACTTCAGATGATGCAACAACAGATGATGAACAGAAAATATTAGAAGGAATTGTAAGTTTTGGGAATACCGAAACAGTCCAAATAATGAAACCTAGAATTGATGTTTTTGCAATTTCTGATGACGAAAACTTTAAGAATGTAATAGCGCAAATTGCGGAACATGGCTTTTCAAGAAACCCTGTTTATCATCAGAATATCGACAAAATTATTGGAGTGCTTTATGCTAAAGATTTGTTATTGCATTTAGACAAAGAAGAGTTCAAATGGCAATCATTAATACGGGAAGTTATCTTTGTGCCAGAAAATAAAAAGTTAGACGATTTGCTAAAAGAGTTTCAAGAGAAAAGAACACATTTAGCCGTTGTGGTTGATGAGTATGGAGGCACCAGCGGCATTGTAACATTAGAAGATATTATTGAAGAAATTGTTGGTGAAATTACCGATGAATTTGATGACGAAGATTTATCATATTCAAAAATTGATGAAAATAATTACGTGTTTGAAGGAAAAACTTCCATTAAAGACTTTTCAAAAGTAATTAATGTAGAAGAAGAATTATTTGAAGAAGATAAGGGTGAAACAGAAACACTAGCAGGATTTATTTTAGAGATTTCAGGAAAGTTCCCTAAAATTAAAGAAATAATAAAGTATCAACACTTATCGTTTAAAATTGAGGCAATGGATAAACGCCGAGTAAAACAGGTGAAGGTTACCATCAATCCGATTTCAAATGAAGACTAGATTTTTTATTTTAATTACAATAGGTGCTTTTTGTATTTCATGCACAAACGATGTATTACCCAAACCAAAGGCGCAACTTAGATTGGAATATCCTGAAAACACGTATCAAAAAGTAATTAGCGATTGCCCATTTTTAATTGAAATTTCGCAAAAATCAGTGATTGAATTTCAAAATAATTGCTGGGCTAAAATTCACTATCCGAGTTTAAATGCAACTATTCATTTGACATATAGAAGTGTTGATAATAATTTAATTTCGATTTTAAAAGAAGTAGAAAAATTAACATATGATCACACAATTAAGGCAGATAATATACCTTTAGCAAAGCCTTTTGAAAATTCATTGCGCAAAACCTATGGAAAAATGATAAACATTGAAGGGAATGTGGCTTCAAACATTCAATTTCATGTTACTGATAGCGTAAAAAACGTGTTGTATGGTACGCTCTATTTTAATGTAAAACCAAATTATGACTCCATACTTCCTGCGCTAAACTATATTGAAAAAGACATTATAAATTTAATGGAAAGTGTGGAGTGGCAATAATTATATTTTGTTATTCCTACTCTCTAAAATCAAATAAAACTGAATACTAAATAAGAACACTCCAAACAACAAGTGAAGTGCTTGAGTACCCATTGGAAAATCTGCGTAGTACATTAATATACCTGTAAAAATTTCTAGTAGTAATAAAACCATAACCCAATTCATTTTTTTGAGAAATTTATTAGTAATGGTACTTCTGTAAAATAGCCAAATATTTACAATGACTATTGCAACTGTAAAAGACCGATGAATGTAAAAATTCAAATTTGGAGTCAATAAACTCAATTGTTTATTATCAAAACCTAGCAAATGTACTTGCTCATCAACAAATTGTCTTACTTGGGTTCCTAATGCAATTTGGATAAGTGAAAAAATAGCAGAAATCCATAAAATATGAGTAAATAATTTATCCTTTTTTAAAGTGATTTTCTTTGGTGATGTTAAGTGAAGTAGTTTTAACATAATTGCAATGATGAATAATCCGCCAACCATATGAACGGTAATAATTGCTGGGTCTAAAACAGAATCTACAACGGTTTTACCAAGCCATGCTTCAAAAAGCATTAAGGAAAATGCGCTAAAAGAGAGTATTGTAATGGTTTTGTTTTCCTTCCAAAATTTAACAGAAACAATAATTAGGAATAAGAAGAAAACCCCTGAAACTGCCGCTGTCAACCTATTAATGTATTCAGTCCAAGTATGAAATACATTAAAGGTTGCGTAACTGTGCTTTTTGAAAGTCTCCCAATTATTTTCTTTAAAATTAAGTGATGATTTAAAGTCGTGTTTTGCAACTAAAAGAATTTCATTTTTAATAATTACTACGCTTTTATTGTATTCATGGTTTGGATGCCAAAGTAATTGAGCTTCAGTTGTTGGTGGCACATAATAACCAAAACATTTTGGCCAATCTGGGCAACCCATTCCAGACCCTGTCATTCTAACTACTGAACCTGCCAAAAAAATAATATAGACTGAGATTAAGCAGTATTTAACAATTTTAGGAAAGTGTTTTTTCATTAAAATGAGATTTTGAGCAAATATAGGCGAAAACAAAAAAAGGCTTCCAAATTTGGAAGCCTTTTTAAAAAAGTGTTTAATAATTTTAGTTTAATGCGTCTTTAACAGCAGCATCTACTTTTTTTGCACCTTCTTCAACATCTGCAGCTGCTTTTTTAGCAGCACACTTTAGTTTGCATTCTGCTTTTTTAGCAGCACATTTTACACAGTTTTCACCAGCGCAATCTGCTTCGCCACATTTTGAAACAGCACATTTTTTCGCGCCATCTTTTGCATGGTGAGGACAATTACCTTCTTTGCAGTTTTCGTCGCATTTGTGTTCAGCAACTTCACCTTCAATAACTACAGCTTTTTCAGCAGCAGTTCCATCCACTACAATAACTTCATCAGTTGTAGTTTCAGCAGCATCCTTTTTTTCGCTTTTACAAGAAACAGCAATCACACTAATAAGCACAATTGCTAAAAATCCTTTTAATAATTTCATAATATTTATGGGTTTAGTTAAAATATATTCGCAGCGAATATATTAAAATTAATTCAATATTAGCTTTCTTTGTGTTATTCTTATTTTGTTCCGATGTCAGAAAATTGTTCAACTACAGTTGTTTTGGTAACTTTATATAATTCGCCTCCTGCAATTCCATTGATATGTTTTTCAACATCTGAAATTGATATTTTGTTGCTATCAAAACTAAATTGCCCCGTTTTATACTCAAAACTCACTTTAGAATAGGTCACGCCTTCCAATCTATATGTTTTAGATTCAATTAATTTGGCACAACCAATTTCGCATGTCATACCAGTAATTGCAACTTCAATATTAATAGGTTTCACTTCTTTTTTGCAAGAAGAAATTGATATAATAAGAGATAGTGCAAAGAAATATTTTAAACTTTTCATACTACAAAATTACGGACAATTGGATTAGTATCCGAATAATTTACACGACTTTTGTAGTTGTAAATTCAAAAATAGCATGAATAATTATCAAAAAAAATGGGTTTATTTAATTGTGCTTTCTATTATTTGGGGAAGTTCATTTATTTTGATGAAAAAAAGCTTGATAGGCTTAACAGCCTTGCAAATGGGTGCGCTTAGAATTCTTATCACAGGGTTTATATTGATAGGTGTTGGCTTTAAAAGTTTAAAAACTATTGATAAGAAAAATTACAAGTGGATTGTAGCTACTGGTTTTTTAGGCACTTTCTTTCCCGCTTTTTTCTTCTCATTTGCGCAAACAGAATTGGATAGTAGTATTGCATCCATCCTAAATTCATTGGTTCCATTGAATACAATTCTCATAGGGTTGTTTGTATATAACATTACTGCAACAAAAAGACAGTTTCTCGGAGTTTTTATTGGTTTAGCAGGAACTATCATGTTGATTTTTCATGGAGCACAAATCAACCCGAATCAAAATTATTTTTATGCTATATTCGTAATTTTGGCTACTGTTTCTTATGCTATGAGTGTAAATATCATTAAAAAATATTTACAACATGAAGGTGCTTTAGCTATAGCTGCAGGAAATTTTATAGCGATTATGATTCCGGCTTTCATTGCTTTGTTGTTTTCTGATTTCTTTTCAAAAGCCACTTTTCAAGGAGAAACTTTTTATGAATCTATAGGCTACATAATTTTTTTAGCAATTGTTGGTACTGCTTTTGCAAAAGTATTATTCAATAAATTGGTGCATATTGCATCACCAGTATTTGCTTCATCTGTTACTTATATGATGACATTGGTAGCCGTTTTATGGGGCGTATTAGACGGAGAAAAAATAGGTTATATTCAAGTTTTTGGAGGTGTTATTATTATGATTGGAGTTTACCTTGCAAACAAAAAAAGTAACGCTTGATTTACTGATTGTTATCCCTATAATTTTAAGCAAAAATACTTTGTCCTTTTACAAAAAAAGCAATACATTTGCACCCGCCTTCCGAACAGGTAGGATTATTTTTAATAAAGCGAAATTAAATTAAATAGTATGTACGCAATTGTAGAGATAGCAGGGCAGCAATTTAAAGTAGCAAAAGATCA
>CAZUFO010000048.1:0-16041 GCA_964619615.1 uncultured Lutibacter sp.
GTTTTTCAACCGAAAAAAAAGTTAATTTAATCTGCTACTTTTCATATACACACCGATAAACAAACCTTCAATATTTTAAGTGTTTTTTCACACACCACAAATAAAAAGCTAAACAATTAAGCAATTGTGTATAATCATATTATATTTATGCAAACTCAAATATATATATCATGAAAAAAATATTAGTCCTTAGTTTTATTTTAGCATTTACTTTTAGTTCTTGCAAAAAAGAAGCAACAACAGAAACAGCTACATCAAACAAAAAATTTGCTAAACTATTGGCAAATTATAGCGAAGAAGGGTTTGTTTTAAATCCATTAAACGCGACTAATGCTGGTGATAATCGTTTTAATGATCAATTTCCAAATTTTTTATCTGATGAATATGCTTCAAAATTAAAAGCGTATTACACAAAATATAAAAATGAGTTAGCACAATTTAACGATGCGGATTTAACGGAAACTGAAAAAATGAGCAAGGCTGTTTTATTATGGGATTGTGACATTAATTTAGAAGAATTCAACTTTAAAAAAGATTTAATGCCTATTGACCAAATGTGGTCTAGAAACTTAGATTTTAATCAATTGGCAGGCGGTACAAATGCACAGCCTTTTAATTCTGTGCAAGACTATAAAAATTGGTTAACTAGAGTTGATGCATATTTAGTATGGTTAAACACAGCCATTTACAAAATGAAAACAGGAATGGCTGAAGGTTATGTATTACCAAAGTCTTTGATTGTTAAAATAATTCCACAGTTTGAAAGTTTAGCAACTGGTACTGTTGAAGAGCACTTATACTATTCGCCAGTAAACATAATTCCAGAAACATTTTCTGATGAAGAACGCGATGAGTTAACTGCTGCATATACTGATATGGTAGCAAATAAAATTATGCCAGCACATCAACAAATGGCAGACTTTTTAAAAAATGAGTATTTACCTGCAGGAAGAGAATCAAGCGGAATTACTGCAACTCCACTAGGTAACGCTTATTACGATCATCAAATAAAATTATATACGACAACAACCAATATGACTGCTGATGAAATTCATCAATTAGGCTTGAGTGAAGTTGCTCGTATTTTGGATGAAATGGAAGCCGTTAAAAAAGAAGTTGGTTTTGAAGGTGACTTAAAAGCCTTTTTTGATCATGTTAGAAACAATAAAGATTTAATGCCTTTTACAGATCGTGCTCAAGTAATTGCATTTTATGATAGTATTCATGAAGTAATGAAACCACAAATTGCGTTGCTATTTGATAAAACGCCAAAAACTCCGTTTGAAGTTAGAAGAACAGAACCATTTAGAGAAAATTCTGCGGCCGCAAATTACAATCCAGGTTCCGTTGATGGAACAAGACCTGGTATTTTCTACACGCCAATTCCTATTGTAGAAGAATATAATTTGTTTGATAAAGAAGATTTGTTTTTACACGAAGCAATTCCTGGACATCATTTCCAAATCTCATTAGCGCAAGAAAGTACAGAATTACCTGAATTCAGAAAAACACTTTGGTATAGTGGTTATGGTGAAGGTTGGGCGTTATATACAGAATCTATGGGTAAAGAATTAGGGTTGTATAAAGATCCGTATCAATATTTTGGAATGTTAAGTGCTGAAATGCACCGTGCAATACGTTTGGTTGTTGATACTGGAATTCACACAAAAGGTTGGACTCGCGAACAAGCAATTCAATATTCTTTAGATAATGAAGCCGAGGCTGAAGATAGTATTGTTAGAGAAATTGAGCGTTATATGGCAAATCCTGGTCAAGCGTTATCATATAAAATAGGGCAGTTAAAAATTAGAGAATTACGCTCTAGAGCAACAACTGCTTTAGGCGATAAATTTGATATAAAAGAATACCATAACCAAGTATTAGAAACAGGGTGTATTCCACTTGTATTACTTGAAAACAAAATTGACGCTTGGATAGAAGCGAGTAAATAAAAGGTTGGAGAAGTTATTTAACTTCGTTTAAACAATAGACAGCCCTCTTTAAAAAGAGGGCTGTTTTTAGTCAAAATTATAAACAGTTAATCTTTTTAACTCATAAATTTTAAATGGCATTATAATTGTATTTATAGAAATATTAAAACCATAAAAATGAAAACAAAACACCTATTATTTACCCTGTTATTCAGTTTCACAATTCTAAATGGAATTTCACAAACTAAAAATTTTATTGATCAACCCTATATTGAAGTTTCTGCAAAAGCAGATACGCTTGTAGTTCCTGATCGAATTTATCTTTCAATAACAATTACCGAAAAAGATACCAAAGGGAAGATTTCTTTAGAAGAATCAGAAAACAATATGGCAAATGCTTTAACTTCTTTAAAAATTGATTTAAAAGAGCAATTAACGTTGTTAGATGCATCAAGTAATTTTAAAAAGTATTTCTTAAAAAGAAAAGATGTTTTAAAAGCAAAGTCATATTCTTTAGTTGTTTATGATGCTTTAACTGCTGGAAAAGTAATTGTTGCCCTAGAAAAAGTTAATATTTCAAATGTGAATATTAACAAATTAGAGTATTCGAAAATTGAAGATTTAAAACTCGAAATGAAATCTAAAGCAGTAGCAAAAGCATATAAAAATGCCAATGCACTTACAAAACCACTAAATCAAAAAGTTGGGAATGCTATTTATATTTCTGATAATTTTGGCTATGCTAACTTATATCAAAGTAAAGCATCTGGAATAAGAATTAGAGCAAATTATGATCTTGCAGAATACGCACCTATTGATATTAGTTTTGAAAAAATAAAAATTGAAAGTCAGGTTAACATAAAGTTTAAACTTGAATAAAAAGATAGTTTTGAAATAATGAAACCCTGAAACAAGTTTAGGGGGGGCGTTAAAAAAAAGCGTTCTGATAATCAGAACGCTTTTTTTACTTCCTGTCATTCCTGCGGAAGCAGGAATCTAGGCTCAGAAGGTTTTGGATTCCTGTACCGATAGTTATCGGTATCACAGGAATGACAATCTAAAACAGCTCATACTTTTAGAACTTTTCATTTCAACTACGCTTAATGAACGTACTAAAACAAGTCATTTAATACTTTTGCCAGACGAATTCCTCCAATTTGTAATTGTTTTCTAAGGGTATCCATATATTCATAAGAATATCGATAACGTAAATTTTCTCCTGGCTTTGCAGAAGCATACACTTTATTAGACAACACATGAACTTCATTTACCCAATCAATTAGAGTTCCTTCTTGAATTGCTTTCACTTGTTTTTTTGAAAGGTAATCAGCATTTTCTGCCAACTCAACATAACCCATTTCAAAACCATCAATCATTTTAGTATCCCAAACACTGTGTAAATTAGTGTCTTTATAAAACCATTGTACTTTAAAGTCATTACCACCTTTATCTTCTTTCAAACCAATATGCAATGGTTGATGTAAATCACCAATAAAATGAACAAGCAATTTCAAATAAAATACTTTGTCATCATCACTAGAATTTTCATCCTTAATTATTTTTTTGCAGTATTCGATACCAGTAACTAAATCACCTTTTGGATTTTTCTCAGAATCTTCATAATTTTCATCTAAACCCATATTAATATAATGCCACGTATAAAACTCATTATATCTTTTGTCGGATTTTATTTCATCTCCAAAGGTCGAAATAAACGCTAAAGATTTACCATTTAACATTTTTTTTAGTTCTCTTTTTGTTTTAGATTTTAAATGTTCTTGGGCTATTTTTCCAACTACTCTGTGACCTGTTTGCCCCCATTTTTTTGAAGCATTTACATTAAATGTAAATCCAATCAAAGCAACCATTATGTAAATGATTTTTATTTTCATCATTATATATTTTTTGCTAAGGTAAAAATAAATAATGTATTCATCTTGAATTAAAAAATAGAAAAAGCATTTGCATTACGAATTAATGAAGACATGCTCAAAGCAATTGAAAAATGGGCTGCTGATGAGTTTAGACCCACCAACGGGCAATTGGAATGGATGCTCAATAAGTGCTTAAAAGATGTGAAGCGCCAACCAAAAAAGAAAGCGTAAGCATTTACAAAATCAGTTGTCTTTTTGTCAACTTACTCCTTTTTTATTCCGCCCTTTTATTATTGACCTTTCCACATTCACCTTTTAACTTTATAACTTTCAACTAATAAATATATTCCTATCTTAGCTAAAATTTATAATCAACTTATGGATACTTCTCCAATATTTACTAACGACACTATAGTTTTTGGTCTATTAATGATCGCTTTAGGAGCCATTTTTTATACCTCCTCTTTAAAATCTGGGTTCTGGCCAAAATTTTACAAGTATGTTCCAGCGCTGTTTATGGCATATATGTTACCTGCAATTTTAACTACATTCGGATTGATTTCATCGGAATGGGAAACCGTAAATGAAGTGGGTGAAATAACACAACACTCTTCTAATTTATATTATGTATCAACCAGGTTTTTATTACCTGCAGCGCTAGTACTTATGACCTTAAGTTTAGATCTAAAAGCGGTTTTCGATTTGGGACCAAAAGCATTAATCATGTTTTTTACAGGAACCGTTGGAATTATTATTGGTGGTCCAATTGCCGTTTTGTTAATATCAGTTGTGTATCCTGAAGCTCTTGGTGGTGTTGGTCCAGATGAAGTTTGGAGAGGACTTGCAACACTAGCCGGAAGTTGGATTGGTGGCGGAGCAAATCAAACTGCAATGCTAGAAATTTATGGATACAATCATAAATTATATGGGGGAATGGTATTTGTTGACATTGTGGTTGCAAATATTTGGATGGCTTTATTACTTATAGGCATTGGTAAAAAAGACCGTATTAACAAATGGTTAAAAGCAGACACCTCTGCAATTGAAAGATTAAAAGAGAAAGTTTCGAAATTTAGTGCAGAAGTAGAGCGCACCCCAACACTTACAGATTATATAATAATGCTTGCAATTGGTTTTGGAGCGGTTAGTTTCGCTCATTTATCTGCCGGATTTTTAAGTCCGTTTTTTAAAGAAACCATTGCAAATCTTGAAAACCTTACCTTAAGAAATTCATTAACATTTTTAGGGTCTAGTTTCTTTTGGATGATAAGTATTTCTACCATTATTGCTATTGCTTTGTCCTTTACCAAAGCCCGAAACTTTGAAGGTGCTGGCGCAAGTAAAATTGGAAGTATCTTTATCTATATTTTAGTTGCATCTATTGGTATGAAAATGGACTTAACGCAAATTTTTGATAATATGAGTTTAGTAGTTATCGGAATTGTATGGATGACATTTCATGCCATTTTAATGATTGTTATTGCAAAATTAATTAGAGCTCCTTATTTCTTTTTAGCTGTTGGAAGTCAAGCAAACGTTGGTGGAGCTGCCTCTGCTCCTATTGTTGCAGCGGCCTTTCACCCTTCTTTAGCAACCGTAGGCGTTTTATTAGCGGTATTTGGATATGCTGTTGGAACATTGGGTGCTATCTTTTGCGCTGAATTAATGCGTATTGTTTCACCCTAAATAATAAGTATTCTTATCGATAAATATCATTAAAAAGTTGATATTTGCAACCGTTAATTTTGAATTTATTATGATGAATAAAAACATATTTTTTACTTTAATTTTTGCACTTGGTCTTATTGCTTGTACTTCAAAAAAAGAAGGTTCAATGGTTGTTGAAGGAACTATTCTTGGAATGAAAAAAGGAACGTTATACCTTCAAAAAGTTCAAGATACTGTTTTGGTTTCTGTAGATTCTATTTTCTTAAACGGTGAAAGCAATTTTAGGTTGGTTGATGATATTGTTAGCCCCGAAATTTATTACTTAACATTAAATCAACTAGAAGCAGAAAAAATTGACTTTTTTGGTGAAAAAGGTATTATTACTATCAACACTAAACTAGAAAAATTTAATATTGCTGCTAAAATATCAGGTTCTAAAACTCAAAAAACACTTGAAGAATATCAAGAAATGGCGCGTAAGTTTAATCATAAACGCCTTGAGTTATTCAAAGAAACATTTGATGCGCAACAAACAAAAGATAACGAACTAATTGAGTCTGTTGATAAAAAACTACAAAGTTTAACTAAAAACAGAATTAGATATACAGCCAGTTTTGCATTACGGAATAACAATAGCGAAGTAGCGCCCTATTTAGCGTTAACCGAACTATATGATGCTCATATTACCTTATTAGATACCGTAAATAATTCGCTTACAAAATCTATTAAAGATTCTAAATACGGAATTGCTTTAGAAGATTATATCAAAAAAATAAAAGAAACCGAAGTTGAGTAGTTTTAACTTTTAGCCTTTACACTCCAAACATATTCGAAAGTAGAAACCGTATCACCTTGTTCATCAATTCCTGAAGAAACCATTGTAATAGTTTGACCTTCTCCGGTTTTTATAGTTGCTGCAATTGCGTTTTTAATTTTACTAACATCTGAGCAAGAAAACATAATAATACCCGTTGCTTTTTTTGTAAACACTCCTTTTTGCTGCGTTACCAACATTGATATTCTTTTACCACATGCATCAATTTCTTTCATCACTAAAATACCTGTTGTTAACTCAGAAGCCATTCCTTGAGTTGCCCAATACAACGATTTAAACGGGTTTTGATTAATCCACCTGTGTTTTACTTTTACAATTACTTCATTATCAGAAATAGACGATAATCTAACACCCGAAATATAGGCAGATGGCAGTTTTGTCAATAAAAAAAGGTTTAATTTTCTAGGAGTAAACTTCATATTCGTTTTTAATAAATTATTCAATAAAAATAATGATAATTTATTAGTACACCAAAGATACGCCTACATCAATTATAAACATTTAAAAAAATATCGTTTTTTCTCGTTAAAATAATCCGTTTTAAATGTTAAAGTTTGTTAATTTTAGTACTATGGTTTGCATAGTACCTTTTTTTATTCATATCTTTGCATAGCAAAATAAAAGGTATAACATATTATGAATACAAAAAAAGATAATAACAACGCATTTCTAATTCATATTTCAGCATTGGCAGGATACTTCTTTCCATTAGGTGGAATTATAGCACCTGTTATTTTTTGGCAGGTAAAAAAAGATGAAAGTGCATTTTTAGACGAACATGGTAAAGAAGTTGTAAACTTTAATTTAAGTTTCTTTTTATATAGTTTTATATTAGGACTTGCATTTATTCCGCTATTTATAACCTCGATATTTAGAAATATTAAAAACTTAGATCATATGCATAATGACTTCTTTTTTGACTTCCCAGGCATCTTTGGGTTTATAGGAGGAATTTCTTTGATCGGAATCTTAAGTTTAATCCGATTCGGACTTATCATATTAGCATCAATAAAAGCAAACAATGGAGAAGAGTATAACTATCCATTCACTATAAAATTTATTAAATAATCCATCACTTATGAAGATTGAAAATACAAAAGCACAAATGCGAAAAGGAGTTTTGGAATACTGCATACTTTCCATATTAAAAGATGGAGATGCATATACATCAGAAATTCTTGGACATTTAAAAGAGGCTAAATTACTGGTGGTTGAAGGCACCGTTTACCCCTTATTAACAAGACTGAAAAATTCAGGGTTGTTAAAATATAGATGGGAAGAATCAACTTCTGGACCACCACGAAAATACTACGGTTTAACAGAAACCGGCAAACTGTTTTTAAAAGAATTAAACACAACATGGAGCGACTTAGTTTCTTCTGTAAACTTGGTAACAACTAAAAAATCAGCAAAAAAATGAACAAGACTATAAATATTAATCTAGGTGGTCTGTTTTTTCATATCGATGAAACAGCATATCAAAAACTGAACAAGTATTTGAATTCCATTCGTAAATCTTTGAGCGATGATCCTCAAGGACAAGACGAAATAATAAAAGATATTGAATCGCGAATTAGCGAATTATTATCAGAAAAAATTGTTGACGAGCGTCAAGTTGTGAGCGAGTCAGATATCGACAACATTATAAAAATTATGGGGCAACCTGAAGATTATACTATTGATGAAGAAATATTTAACGAACAACCACCAAGATCTTATAGAAGAAGTACTTCAAAAAAATTATATCGCGATAGTGGTGATAAATTTTTAGGCGGAGTTGCTTCTGGTACGGCACATTATTTAGGAATAGAACCTATTTGGTCTCGTATTATTTGGTTGGTAGTAGGATTCGGAACTGGTGTTGGATTCTTTGCCTACATTTTATTATGGGTGTTACTTCCAGAAGCAAGATCGACTGCAGAGAAATTAGAAATGGAAGGCGAAACGGTAAATATTGATAACATCGAAAAAAAAATTCGTGAAGAGTTTAGTGAAATTTCTGAACGTGTTAAAGAGAGTGCAAATGAAGTTTCTGGAAAAATTAAAGATGGTGTAAATGATATTTCCGAAAAAATATCTAGTGCTGATTATAAAAAATATAAAAGCAAAACTAAATCGAGTTTACAAGAATTCTTAGACACAATTGGAACTATAATATTAACCCTGTTTAAGATATTTGCAAAGTTTGTTGGTGCCCTAATCGTGTTTATTTCAGCAATGGTATTTATATCTCTTGTTATAGGAATGTTTTCTTGGGGTAGTTTAGAATATTTAGGGTTTGGCGAACAATTTTTACAATACCCACCTGAAATTTTTTATTCAACTTTACCACATTGGGTAATTGTATTATTTTTCTTTTTTGCAGTTGCAATTCCATTTATAGTATTGTTTATGTTAGGGTTAAAAATACTTTCAAGCAATACAAAATCATTTGGAAAAATCACTAAACTTACGTTAATAGCAATATGGATTATCTCCATTTTAGGATTGATTTTCTCAGGTATTGATATTTCAAATAGGTATAGTGCTTCTGGAATAAGCACCACAAAAGAAAATATAGCAATAGTTAAAAACGATACGCTTTCTATTTCTATGACAACTAATAAAGATTTATTAGATACTAAAAGACGCCATAGAAGTAATTCTAATTTAAAAATTGTAACGGATGATGGGGCGAAAAAATTATATTCAAATAATATTGGCGTCGATGTTAGAAAAAGTGATACGGATGTTGCCTATATAAAAATCAGAAAACAATCGCATGGTAAAAACAGCGAAGACGCAAACAGTAATGCAGAAAAACTAGAATACCAATTTAGGTTAGACGGCAAAAATTTAAGACTAAACAATTATTTTTTAAATGAAACTAGAAATAGTATCGGTTTTTTCAACCAAGGAATTGATGTAATTCTTTATTTACCAAAAGGAACTATTGTTTATTTAGATAGCTCTACTCGAAATTATTTAGATGATGTTTCTAATGTTCAAAATATTTATGATAGAAGTATGATAAAGCATCATTATATAATGGGTGAAAGCGAATTAGACTGCATTGACTGTAAAGGAAGTGATTATGAAAATAACACCAATTCTGACAACCTAAATCTTAAAATTGAAGATGATGGTGTAAACCTAAAAATAACTTCAGAAGGTGGAGAAGTAAATATGACATTGGACAGTTCTGGAGTTACTATTGAATAAAAAACAGTTCAGCATAAATAATCAACAGTTCAGCAATTTAGATTATATAAAACAATCGTTCCAAAGTACATTTGACTAACAATTAACAATAAAACTAACAAAATGAAAACAACAAAAATTGCAGTTTTAGCACTCCTCCTAATCTCAACAACATCTTGTATGTTTGATGGATTTGGAATTCAAGGAAACAGAAACGTAGTTACAGAAGATCGTAAAGTAACCGCAGAATTTACAGCAATAAAAGTAAGTCAAGGTATTAATGTCTATTTAACACAAGGAAACGATATTGACATTAGCGTTGAAGCAGATAAAAATATTATTGATTTATTAGTAACTGAAGTTCAGGGAGATGTATTAAAGATTTATTTCGATAAAAATGTATCGAGAGCAAAAGCAAGAAACGTGTATTTAACTGTTGATAAAATAACAAGTATTAAAGCTACAAGTGGGGCACATATTAAAGGCGAAGGAACAATTAAAACAAAAAATATTATTCTTAAATCGACAAGCGGAAGCGGTGTGCGATTAGAATTAGACGCTACAAGAGTCACTTGCTCATCAAGCAGTGGTGCAAATATGAAGTTAACTGGTGAACCACTTCTTTTGATGGAGATGCAAGTAGCGGCTCACAAATTGATGCAGACGGTTTGATTTCAAAAACTGCAAAAGCAAATGTGTCTAGCGGAGCAGGAATATCTTTGCACGCAAGTGAAGAATTAGATGCACATGCAAGCAGTGGAGGAAGTATTTCTTATGAAGGAAATCCTTCCGTTTTAAACAAATCTAAATCATCTGGAGGAAACATATCTAAGCGCTAACTAACCGTAGCGTTTAAAACCTGGTTGTAAAAAACGTTCACTGAATTACTATTTTAAAAATCATGATTCTCTTTTAAAATATATTTAAGTAACAACAACCAACCCGATAATAATCGGGATAGCAGTAACGTCTTCTTGTTGTTGAGACGTTGCTGTTTTTGTCGCAGGGCGACAGCCAATTATGCACATTTGGAAGAAAAATCAGACTAAGCTTTCGGTAAAAACACCTCAGCCATCATACAACGAGCACTTCCACCACCACAAGTTTCAATTGTTTCTAAAGAACTTGATAAAATAATAGAATTCTTTTCGATTTTTGTTCGCTGATCCTTTGTTAAACAATTTTCAGCAGCTAAAGACATAATCATATAACGCTGCTCATTTTCACCAATAACCTGCAACATATTTCCCGCAAAATGAATGACTTGCTCTTCGCTAATAGAAATGACTTCTTTTCCATCTTCTTTCAATTCTTTTACCAATTGTTTGCGTTCTTTTTTATCGTCAATAGTAGCTAGGCAAACCACGGCAAAATTTTCTGCTAATGCCATCATTACATTGGTATGGTAAATTGCCATGCGTTTATCTTCAACGGTTTGATTTGCCGTAAACGGAACTGGCGTATACTCAAACTCTTCGCAAAACTCGATTAATAAATCTTCATCTGCTCTCGGTGACAAAGCACAATATGCTTTTTTATTAACTCTGTCTAATAATAAGCTGCCTGTGCCTTCTAAGAAAATCCCCTCTTCTTCTGCGGATGTATAATCAACAACATCTTCTATAACAAATCCTTTTTCTTCTAAAATATCTAATACATCTTCTCGCCTTTCCTCTCTCCTATTTTCAGCAAACATAGGATAAATAGCTACAGTTCCATTTTGATGAAATGAAATCCAATTATTAGGAAAAATAGAGTCTGGAGTGTTTGGTTCTTTAGTGTCTTCAATTACAATAACCTCCACACCAACATTTCGTAATTTATCAACAAAAGCATCAAACTCTTTTAATGCCATTGTCTGTATGGTTGCAGGCAATGTATTTTCTAAATTTTTTTGATAGTAATTATTAACTGCTGTTTGTTCATTCATCCTGAAATTTACAGGGCGAACCATTAAAATGGTATTTGTAATTTGTTCCATTGACATTAAAATTTAATCAAAAATTGAGTTTCTAAAACAATGCAAATGTATACATAGTTATAGAAACTCAATTCTTTCTTTAAAAAAATTATGTTTATTTCAATAAATTTTGAAGGTCTTCAAGTATTGCTACACCTTTATCTTTATTATACCATTTCTAAATTTCTTCTTTAAATTATGGTGTCAGTTCTCCATGTTCTTTTTTATACGCAACTGCCAATTTAAAGGGATTCATAAAAAAAACCGAAGAGTTATCTTCGGTTTTTTTTGTGACCTGGCTGGGGCTCGAACCCAGGACCACCTCCTTAAAAGGGAGGTGCTCTACCAACTGAGCTACCAGGTCTTCCTTTTCAGCGGGTGCAAATATAAATTACTTTTTTATTAAAACAAATGGATTTATAAATTACTTTCCTTTAAATAAACTTCACGAACTTTTTTGAATAAATTAGAGGAATAAACGAAGTTAATTACGGCTTGATTCTCTGTAATAAAAATCTCTTTATTGGTGCCTTCCCACTCTTTTTTCCCATCTTTCAAGAAGATTATTTTTTCTCCTATTTCCATAACCGAATTCATATCATGTGAATTAATTACAGTAATAATTTGATACTCGTCTGTTATTTCTTGAATTAAATTATCTATTACCGTAGCAGTTTGCGGATCTAAACCAGAGTTAGGTTCATCACAAAATAAATATTTAGGATTCATAACAATGGCTCTTGCAATTGCAACTCGTTTTTGCATTCCACCAGATAATTCCGCCGGATATTTAAAATTTGATCCTGGAAGATTTACCCTATCTAAAACGAAGTTTACACGAACTAACATCTCATCATTTGTTTGATCTCGAAACATCTTTAATGGAAACATTACGTTTTCTTCAACCGTTAAAGAATCAAACAAAGCACTGCCTTGAAATAACATTCCTATTTCTGATCGTAATTCTCTTTTTTGATCAATACTCAAATCAGAATAAATTCTTCCATCAAAAGAAATAGTGCCTTTTTCTGGTGTGTGTAATCCTAATAAACATTTTAAAAATACGGTTTTCCCAGAGCCACTTTGACCAATAATCATATTGGTTTTCCCTTTTTCAAATGTGGCTGAAATATCTTTTAAGATATGTGCATCTCCAAAACTTTTATGTAATCCTATAGCTTCTATCATTATCCGAGTAACATTTGAGTTAAGAAATAGTTTAAGGTAATAATGGTAACGCTTGTCCAAACAACTGCTTGTGTACTAGCTCTACCTACCTCTAAAGAGCCTCCTTTTACATAATAACCATGATAGGCGGGTATCGTTGCTATTGCAAATGCAAACACAACCGTTTTTAACAATGCGTATTTAATATAGTAAGGATTAAAGTTTAATTGAATGCCATCAATATAATCAATTGAGTAAAATAAATCAGTCATAATTCCTGCTGCCCATCCACCGAAAATTCCTAAAAACATAGCGATTAACACTAACAAAGGGTAAAAGAATAATGCAGCTACCACCTTAGGTAATACTAAATAATTTAAGGAGTTAACGCCCATAACTTCCAAAGCATCAATTTGCTCTGTAACACGCATAGTGCCAATACTTGAAGCTATATATGAACCGACTTTACCTGCCAGAATTACGGAAGTAAAAGTGGGCCCAAACTCTAAAATCATCGACCGTTTTGTCGCAAAACCAATTAAATATTTTGGAATAAAAGCACCATCAACATTTAAGGCTGTTTGTATGGCAACAACGCCTCCAATAAAAAAAGAAATAAACATAATAATCCCTAAAGATTTCAATCCTAAATCTTCAATCTCTCTAAATAACATTTCACGAAATACTTTCCATTTTTGCGGACGTTTAAAAACTTGTCCTAACATCAGAAAATATTTTCCGATATGTTCTAAATAATTCATTCAATTTCTTTTTAGCTAATGTATAAAATTAAAACTTTAATAATTATATAATATTTTAAAATTGAAAAGTCTAAACCACATAAATATGTATCTTCGCTTTATAATAATATTCATTGTCCTTATGAAAAATACACTCATATTTCTTTTTGCCCTATTTCTTTTTTCAAATTGTAATAAAGAATCGAAAAAAACAACCTCTCAATCAAAAACAGAAACTGTAAAACCTAAATTGGTTGTTGGAATTGTTATCGATCAAATGCGATATGATTATTTAACTCGTTTTAAAAATCGTTTTGGCAAAGGTGGCTTTAACAGAATAATTAAT
Organism: uncultured Lutibacter sp.; assembly: GCA_964619615.1. Taxonomy (GTDB): domain Bacteria; phylum Bacteroidota; class Bacteroidia; order Flavobacteriales; family Flavobacteriaceae; genus Urechidicola. The sequence continues at coordinate 13,702 of CAZUFO010000048.1, forward strand.
GATGGATACAACTTAAAAAATGCTCACTTAAATTTTACGCCATCAAAAACTGCCGTTGGTCATGCATCAATTTATACAGGGACGACTCCACAAAACCATGGTATTATGGGGAATGATTGGTATGACAAATATCAACGAAAAAGTGTGAGTAGCGTTGATGATGAAAATTTTAAGTCAGTAGGTATTGATTCTAAACAGGGTCAAAAATCACCCAATAAATTAATGACAAATACCATCGGAGATCAATTGCATTTAGCCCAAAACATGCAAGGAAAGGTGATAGGTATTGGGTTTAAAGGTAGAGGCTCTATTTTACCAGTGGGTCATAGTGCAGATGCTGCCTATTGGTTTGTGAAAAAAAACCATGGAAAGTGGGTTACCAGTAATTATTATATGGAAAAATTACCAACTTGGGTCTCTGATTTTAATAATTCGGGAATCGCAACTGATTATCTTAATTCTACTTGGGACTCTTATTATGATATAGCAACTTACACCGCAAGTGGTAAAGACGATAATGAATTTGAGATACAATTTAAAGGAAAAGAAAAATCAGTTTTTCCATATAATTTAGAGCAATTAAAAAAACAAAATAATAATTTTGATATATTATTAGACAGCCCTCAAGGAAATAGTTTAACTACAGATTTCGCTATAAAAACAATAGAACATGAACAATTAGGCAAGAATGAATACCTAGATTTTTTAGCAATTAGTTATTCATCTACTGATGGAATAGGGCATCGATTTGGCCCAAACTCTATTGAAATAGAGGACACTTTTATAAGAATGGATTTAGAATTAGAACGTCTTTTAAACTCATTAGATAAAGAAGTTGGAGAAGGTAACTACACACTCTTTTTAACGGCTGATCATGGTGTTAGCCACATTCCTTATAATTTAGAGAAATTAAAATTCCCAGCAGGATATAGACCCAAAAAAGAATTAGTAAAATATGTCGAGAACATAGCTAAAGTACATTTTGGAAACTCAAAATTGATTGAACGAATTGAAAACAATACTATTTTTATCAATGAAAAGCAACTCAAAAAATCTAATTTAAAAAGAGCCAAAGTTGCTGATGTAATTGCTGAAGAATTGATAAAAAATAAAAATATTCATAAAACCGTAACGCATAAAACGTTATCAAAAAGTAGTTTTACTGAAGGAATGTTGGCTTTAATGCAACGAGGGTTTAATCAAAAATTGTCTGGTGATGTTCTTTATTTACACACACCTTCTATGTTGGGTAGTTGGAATAAAAATAATGGCGGTTCTAACCACGGGTCTGCGTATAATTACGACAATCATGTTCCTTTATTATTTTATGGAGCGGGTATAAAAACAGGCTACTCTAATCATTACTATGCTGTTACAGACATTGCATCAACAATTTGTACGTTAATGGAAATTGAATTTCCAAACGGAAATACTGGCAAAGTGATTGAAGAAGTGCTGGAATAGATTAAGAAATCAATTCAATAACTTCTTCCAATTCCAATCCACCATAATCACCAGAACTCATTAAAAGTAAGGCGGTATCTTTCAAATTTTGAGAAAATAAATAATCTCGAAACGCTTTTGCATCCGTAAATACAATTAAATCTTCCCGTTGAAAAGCATCTTTAATTTGGTTTTCAGTAACTTTTTCTAATTGTTTAATTTCAACGGCGTGTGGCGAATAAAAAACTACTGCTGTATCAGCAGCATCTAAAGTACCTTTATACTCTTTTAAAAAACCCGCATTTAAACTACTATAAGTATGCAATTCTAAACAGGCCAACAATCTTCTTTTATTATATTGATTTTTAACCGCATTGGTTGTTGCTTTTACTTTTGAAGGTGAATGTGCAAAATCTTTAAAAACTACAGATGAATCGCTTTGCGCAATTTTTTCCAATCGTTTACTTGCTCCTTTAAAAGCAGTAATCGCTTCATAAAAATCTTCTTCATCCACACCAATATGTTGACAAATCCATTTTGCTCCCATTAAATTTTGCAAATTATGCTTACCAAAAACTTCCAATGGCAGTTTTCCATCTGAAGTTTCTAAATAGGTTATTCCGTTATCAATTGTATATTCTGGCGTTTTATATGGATATCGTTTTATATGATTTTTACTATTGACTACAACTTGTTTTACTTCTTCATCTTCTTCGTTATAAACCATAATTCCTCCGTTTACAATAGAATCGGTAAAAATTTTAAATTGCTCAACATAATTATCAAAAGTTGGAAAGACATTAATATGATCCCAAGCAATTCCGCTTAACAATGCAATATTAGGTTTGTATAAATGAAATTTCGGCCTTCTGTCTATTGGTGATGATAAATACTCGT
>CAZUFO010000049.1:0-635 GCA_964619615.1 uncultured Lutibacter sp.
ATTGCACCCTTCCCTTTCTAATAATTACTGTTAACGCGCTTTCAGGAATTTGTTTTGCTAACTGTTGAAACCCGCACTTGGCCCTAAACCAGAACTAACTCCAAAGGCAAAACTACAATCCCTGTAGTAATACCTCCAAAAATATCACCTTTGAAATTTGAAAAATCAAATTTGAAAAAGTCTTTCATATGTTTTACAGCATTTAGATTTAAAAAATAAGTTAGTAAATATACAATAATTGAACTTCATTCTATAATTGTTAGCTTTCAATATTTAACGGTTTAAAATCTAATTTCATTTAAAAAGTAGCATCTTTGTTGAATTAAAGAACCCGCCAAATACATTTATGAAATCTCTTTTAACTACAATATTAATACTGTTTTTTATACAGTTTTCATTTAGCCAACTTGTTATTAACGAATTAGATTGTGATACTCCAAGCATTGATACTTTAGAGTTTTTAGAAATAAAATCAGGTACTCCAGAATATGCCTTAGATGGTTTTGTAGTTGTCTTTTTTAATGGCTCATCCAACGGAATGGATAGTAGTTATTACACGATTGATCTTGATGGCTATACCACAGATGTAAATGGACTTTTATTAATTGGTAGCAGTAATATTTCTCCAATACCTC
>CAZUFO010000049.1:681-16030 GCA_964619615.1 uncultured Lutibacter sp.
GTTGGAATTTATTTAGGAAGTGATACCGATTTTCCAGATTTTACTTTAGCAACCACTACAAATTTAATCGATGCATTGGCCTATGACACTAGCGATGCCAACGATACTGTTTTAATGGGTTTACTCGGACTTACAGAACAGATTAATGAAGGCTCATCAGGAAACACAAACTCTATCCAACGAAAAAACGACGGAACTTATGAAGTGAAATTACCCACACCAAGAACGTTAAATGATGGTAGCGGAATTATATTAAATGGCGTTAGTTTTTCGATTACACAAACGCAATATGATGAAGGTGATAATTTTGACATCACCTTTACAACAGAACAAAATGTGAGTAGTAATTTAAATATTAGTTTTACACTAAACAACGGTTCATTTAACAATGCAGATTTTACAGGAAATACAACTGTTACCATTTTAAATGGACAAAAAACGGTAAATGCATCTATAACTTTAACGGATGATTCTGATAATGAAGGAGATGAAGTGTTACTTATTAATATGGCTAGTTTACCAAGTGATTATTTAATCTTAAACAATTTGATTGAAGCACGAGTTGTTGATAATGACTTTGTTGTTGCACCTTGGGGAACACCTTTAAGTCCAACTTATAACCAAGTTACAAGCACAGTTTCTGCAACTTATTATGATCCAATTGATGGAAAATCTGGTACCGTTCTAGAACAAGCCATTCAAGATATTATCGCAGACCAATCTATTGTTAGAGCGCAAACTTACGCAGATATTAAAGCTATTTTAAAAGAGGCGGATCAAAACCCAGCAAATAGCAATCAGGTTTGGCTGGTTTATACAGAAGAAGGGCGAGCTAAATTAGACATTCAAACAACATCTGACAATACCGGAAAATGGAATAGAGAACATACTTTTCCACGCTCAAGAGGTGGCTATAATGATATTGAAGATGATAAATTTTCTGATGGGAAAAATACATATTGGACTACCAACGCCGATTCTTTACGTCATGGCAATTCAGATGCACATGCCTTAAGAGCAGCAGACGGACCAGAAAATAGTACTCGAAGTAATAAATATTATGGCGATTATAATGGACCAAGTGGAAACTCAGGTAGTTTTAAAGGTGATGTTGCGCGTGGTATCTTTTATATGCAATTAAGATATAACGGATTGAGTGTTGTTGAAAACCCAACGGTAGTTGGCGAAATGGGATATTTATCTACTCTACTGGACTGGCATAGAAATGACCCGCCAGATGATTTTGAATTGAACAGAAACAATGTGATTTATACTTGGCAATTCAATAGAAACCCATTGATTGACAAACCAGATTTGGTTGAATATATTTGGGGGAACAAAATTGGGCAAGCTTGGAGCAATTCTTTAAGTATTGATGAGGCTGATTTACTTTCTGTTAATGTATATCCAAACCCAACAACTAATAAACTTTTTATCAGTGGTATAAAAGAGGAAACAACTCTTACTCTTTATGCTCTTGATGGTCGTAAATTAATAACTCAAAAAATAGTTCGAGACAAAGAGGTTTACCTTAATGTAAAAAGTGGAATTTATTTTTTAAAGATTGTTTCTGGAAGAAAATCTGCTCTCAAAAAAATAATTGTAAATAACTAGCCTTTATATCCAAACAATTTTTTTATCTGCTCTTTATTTAAATAACTTGTGAAGCCAATAGTATTATCAATTAAATTGGCTCTATGTCAAATTATAGTGGGTAATTAAATTTAGTTTACCATAGTAAAGTATATACTGTTTATTATTTATTAGAACACAGATAACGCAGATTATACAGATAAACACTGATTAAATCTGCGAAAAATCATAGTCAATCTGTGTCATCAGCGTTCTATTTTTAGACATTAAATTATTATGTTTTATTTTCTAATAGCAATCCTATCTCAATAAAAAATACAAGTTAAGGTTGGAAAATATCTGAAACTGCAAAATCACTTGTGTTACAGTACTTAAATTTGATTAATTTTTCAGTATATTTATGCTATTCTATTTTCAACTAATCTATTTACCTTTATGGATAATTACGGAGCTTTATCACTGCTGCCACCAGTAATTGCAATTGTTTTTGCTTTAAAAACCAAACAAGTATACATTTCTTTACTTTTTGGAATATGGTTTTCATGGTTAATAATAAACGATTGGAATTTTTTAGATGGTACTTTGGCAACTATAGAAAACTTAGTAAATGTTTTTAGTGAAGGTTGGAAAACCAAAACAATAATGTTTAGCGCTTTAGTTGGTGCATTGTTAATATTTATACAGTATTCTAGAGGTGTAGAAGGTTTTGTAAATAAATTAAATATTTTAATTGCATACTTTGAAAATAAAAAGACTGGATATAGCAGAGTGGTGGTTCAACTTTTAGCTGCTATTACAGGAATCCTTTTATTTGTTGAAACAAGTATTAGTTCACTAACTGTAGGAACCCTTTTTAGACCCGTTTTTGATAAGTTAAAAATTCCCAGAGAAAAACTCGCCTATATTGCTGATTCTAGTTCTGCACCAACTTCTATACTAATTCCGTTCAATGCTTGGGGAGCGTATATTATGGGATTATTAGTCTTGCAAGGCATAGACAATCCGATAGGCATGTTGTTTTCATCAATCAAATATAATTTTTACCCAATAATTGCTTTACTTATTTTGTTCGGAATTATCATTTCTAAGAAAGATTTCGGCCCGATGGCGAAAGCTGAAAAACGCACCAAAGAAACAGGGAAATTAATGAACGACAACGCAAAACCCATGATTTCTGAAGCAGTTACTTCATATCCTCCAAAAGAAGGCATAAAAGCCAAAGCATATAATATGGTTATTCCTTTAGCTGTAATGGTTTTAATGATGCCATTTTGGTTGGCATATACAGGTTGGAGTGAAGTTGAAAACTTCACCTCATTTTTCAATCATTTTACGCAAGCAATAGGAAAAGGCTCTGGCTCATCATCCGTTTTATATGCGGTTATAACTGCTATTTTTGTTGCGATGGTTATGTATAGAACGCAAGGAATAATGAAGATGAATGAAATGGTTGACATCACTTTAAAAGGGATTAGCGAATTGATGCCTTTAGCGTTATTAATGGTGTTGGCATTTGCAATTGGCGATGCTTGTAACGCGTTAGGAACTGGAGAATTTATTGCTAACTCATCAAAAGAATGGTTATCTCCTGAATTTTTACCTGCAATTGTGTTTTTAATTAGCTCTTTTATCGCTTTTTCTACAGGAACTTCTTGGGGTACTTTTGCAATTATGCTCGCTATTTCAATTCCGATGGCAAACATTCATGGAATGGACTTGACCATTGTAATAGCGGCAACACTTGGCGGTGGAGTTTTTGGCGATCATTGTTCTCCAATATCTGACACCTCTATTATTTCTTCAATGGCATCTGCGAGCGATCATATAGATCACGTAAAAACACAGTTACCGTATGCTTTAATTGGAGGTGTTATTTCAACTATTTTATATTTAATAATTGGCTTTACCTCTGTTTAATTTTAAATTATGTCAATAAAAAAATTAGTCTTTTTGGGGTTTGTTTTACTTTTATACAATTGTAAATCTGCACGTATTACAAAAGGGATTAATAAAACGATAGATACCAAATTCTATGACAATCAGTTTACTGGAATTTTAGTTTATAATCCAAAAACAAAAGACACCATATTTAGCCATAATGCTGATAAATATTTTACACCAGCAAGTAACACAAAAATAATTACGCTTTATACTGCTTTACAACTTATTGGAACTAAAATACCTGCTTATAAATATAGTGTCGAAGAAGATACTATTACGATTCAAGGAACTGGAGATCCAACTTTTTTACATCTATTTTTTAATGATAGCACTGCGCTTAAAGAGGTGAAAAAATTCACAAAAGTCAATTTAATTTTAAATAATTTTTCTGAAGGAAAACTTGGCTCTGGTTGGGCATGGGATGATTATGATGCTTATTATAGCCCTGAGCGAAGTAGCTTTCCTATGTATGGAAATATCGTTACAATTTCTAACCAAGAAGGCTTGCAAAGTATTCCTAAAATATTGGAAAAGGATGTTCATTATTCTTCAACAAAACGAAGTAGAGATTTAACTAAAAATCAGTTTTACTACAATCCAACAAAAAACAAAATCATTGAAACCCCAATAATTATTGACTCGCTTTCGATTGCTGAATTATGGAATGACATCCTTCCAGGAAAGGTTTATGTAACCAATAAATCATCAAAAAAAATGGAACATACTGCATATAATTCTGTTCCTCCCGATTCTCTTTACAAAAGAATGATGACCGTAAGCGATAATTTTTTAGCAGAACAAATACTGCTTTTAGCATCATCAACATTTTCAGATACGTTAAGTTCAAAAAAAGTTCGAGATTTTATTCTCAATAATCAGTTAAAAGATTTAAAACAAAAACCTCGCTGGGTAGATGGTTCGGGATTGAGTAGATATAACTTATTTACACCAACTTCATTTGTTCAAATTCTAACAAAATTATATGATGACGTTCCAAGAGAGCGCCTATTTAATTTATTTCCGGCTGCAGGAAAATCTGGAACCATAAAAAAATGGTATGCTGGTGATTCTACACCTTATATATATGCGAAGTCTGGATCTTTGAGCAATAATCATTCTTTAAGTGGTTACCTAATAACTAATTCAGGAGAAACCCTCATTTTTAGTTTTATGAATAATCATTATAGAACTTCTACTTCTGAAGTCAAAAAAAGAATGCAAACTGTTTTTGAATTTTTGCGAGATAATTATTGAAGAATTAATCAACCTTCCTTTTAGAAGGAGTTGGCTTAAAATTTTGATTTTTAGTTGCTAATTTAACTGCTTCTAAGAATTCTTTTCCAGGATCTGTTTTTACTGTTCTGTAACCGTCATCTTTTTCTAACCATAACTCATGACCTTCAAAATAAGTATATTCATAATGCCCAATTAAATAATCAATATCATATTTATCAGACAAATAATTTACCAGCCAAATATTAGACGCTAATTGCGCCTCCGTTAATGGAAGTTTATCCGTTCCTCCAACATTTTCAATTCCAATAGCGCAATGATTTAATCCAATAACATGTCTTGCCATTGTTGTTTCTGGCAATAACCTATATATTGTTCCGTCTTGATCAACTAAAAACTGAGCAGAAACATTTAAGCCGCTTACATTTTTAATATCTGGTCTCCAATTTGGTAAAGTGGCATCATTAAATGCATTGAATGATTTTTCTAACGTTGGAATAACAGTCCAGTGCAGCACAATCATTTTTGGTGTAATTGTTGGTAATTCTTGTTCGAGTCCGTAACGTTCTGAAAGATATGCTAGCGTAAGTTCTTTTCGTTGCTCATCAAAAGTAACGGGCATATCAATTATTTTAGAAGATTTACAACTCGATACAAAAAGAAGTAAACTTATAAAAACTATAAAATATTTCATCTTTAATAGTTTAAAGTATATTTATATTTTTAGTTCGGTATGCATCTAAAAATTCTGAATCTGGATCAAGTTCTGTAACCAGGGTATCTAATTCATCAATATCACAAATTTTAAATTTATTATGAGAATTTAATTTTTCTGAAATAGTAAGTGAAATAGTTTTTCTTGATGCTTTTATCATTGCTTTTTTTAACTGTGCAATTTCCCAATCAATTGCAGTAATTCCATCATTAATATCCAACCAACCTATTCCTAAAAAACAAATGTCTGCTTTAATTTCTGATAAAAAATTAATTGCATTTCCTCCAGTAGCTAATTGAGAAGCCCTTGCTAATGTACCTCCAATTAATATTACTTCATCATTTTCTGATGCATTATTTAATAATTCAATTGCCATTGGTAGACTTGGAGTGAAAAAAGTAAGTTCCATATCTTGAGGCAATACTTTGGCAAGTTCTAAATTGGTTGAACCACCACTAATCAAAATAACATCACCTTGTTTTATGAGCGTAGCCCCTTTTTTTGCAATAATACTTTTACTACCTAATTCATAAATTTCTCGTTCTCGGTCACTGTAAATATTAAACCCATTTGAAACAGCGCCTCCATGTACTTTTCGTAACTTTTTTAAATCATCTAATTCTGTAATATCTCTTCGAGCAGTATCGGTAGACACTTTTAATATAACTGCCAAATCTGTTAATAAAACGCGATTGTGTATATGAACCTCATTTAAAATAATCTGATGCCTTTGTAGTTTTTTCAATTTTGAAGTTATTTAATTTATTGATTGCAAAAATATGGAAAGTAATGAAAACTGTAACAATTATTATTTTATGCAGTAAATATAAGCATTATTTTTAATTATTCCTTTTTTTTGCTATTTTATTTCTATAATTCTTTATTATTTTAAATTTTGCAATAAAATATTGCAAAATTTAAAATATAATATATACCTTTGAAGCATAATTAATTAAATTCTAACTCATAATGAAAAAAAATATTATTTTACACTAACAGCCTTAATGGTGTTTTTTGTTCAAATTACTTTTGCACAATCAGCTACTATTTCGGGTACTGTTACAGAACTAGGAAGTGGCGAACCGCTACCTGGAGTAAGCGTAATTATTGATGGGGCCTCAACAGGAGGTGTTACAGACTTTGACGGAAAATATTCTATCGACGCTGACAATTCAAAAGACAAACCTCATTAATTTGTTTTTATTTGAATTAGTTAGTATTTAGGGCGACTTGCACCGTTGCTCTAAATACATTCTTTTAACTTGCAACTTATTTCTAAAATCATACCACATGAGCCCAATATTGGTTTTTTCGATTATTGCAATTTATTTTTTAATGTTGCTTGCAATCTCTTACTACACTTCAAGAGGTAATAGCGACGATTCTTTTTATACAGGAGATAGAAAATCACCGTGGCCATTAGTTGCTTACGGAATGGTTGGCGCCGCATTATCAGGCGTAACTTTTGTTTCTATTCCTGGTATGGTTGCCAATAATTATTTCTATTATTTTCAATTTGTTATTGGTAATGTTATTGGCTATGTATTTATAGTATATGTATTAATTCCTATTTATTACAAACTAGAATTAGTGTCAATTTACACCTACCTTTCTACAAGATTTGGCGATAAATCATACAAAACAGGGTCGCTCTTCTTTTTAATTTCTCAGTCTTTTGGTGCCGCACTTAGGCTCTTATTAGCGGCTAAAATATTACAATACGCACTGTTTGACAGTTACAATATTCCGTTTTCTGTAACCGTAATTATCATGTTGCTATTGGTCTGGCTGTACACCAACAAATCAGGAATTAAAACCATTGTTTGGACGGACACCTTGCAAACTACCTTTTTAATACTAGCTGCAATTGTAGCAATTGTAGTGGTGAAAAATTCACTTGATCTTTCTTTTACTGATACGGTTTCTAGCGTTAAAAATCATCAATATTTTAAAGTATTTAATTGGGATATAAATTCAGGTAGTAATTTCTTTAAACAAATTATTTCTGGAATTTTAATCGCAGTTGCCATGATGGGATTAGATCAAAACATCATGCAAAAAACATTAACGTGTAAAAACAAAAAAGATGCGCAAAAAAACGCCTTGGTGTTTAGTATCATATTAGCCATTACGCAATTCTTGTTTTTAGGATTGGGAATTATGTTATATATGTATGCCGAACAAAATGGAATTACTTTAGAAACCGAAAATGGTGTGTTTATTAATACCGACAAACTATTTCCAATGCTATCATTAGAACACTTTGGGTTGTTTGCGAGTGTAACATTTATTTTAGGAATTACAGCAGCTTCATTCTCTAGTGTCGATTCTGCATTAACCGCATTAACCACCTCTTTTACCTACGACTTTTTAGATGTTGAACACAAAAGCGGAAAAGAAAAGACGAAGATTAAAAATAAGGTGTTATTTGGTTTTTCAGCAATTATATTTATAATCATTATGCTTTTTGCTAATAGCAAAGGCGATTTAAAGTGGCAGGTTATACCTACGGCCCTTTATTAGGGTTGTTTCTTCTTGGTATTTTTACTAAGATTCAAATAAAGGATAAAGCAGTTCCTTTTATTTGTGTTATTGCTCCAATAGCCACCTATTTTTTAAATTACTTTTTACTCGAAAAATTAAATTTCGATCTAGGGTTTATGAATATTTTCGTAAACGCTACACTCACCATTTTACTATTACTACTAACTAAACAAACGCTAACTAATGATAAATAAATCAACTACAGAACAAGCCTCAAATTACAATAATTTAGAACAAATGAGTACTGTTGATTTGCTTAAAAACATCAACAAAGAAGATAAAACTATTGCAGAGATAATTGAAGCATCCATCCCAAAAATGAAAGTTTTGATTGATGCAATTGTAGAGAAGATGAAATCAGGTGGGCGTCTATTTTATATTGGTGCAGGTACTAGCGGACGATTAGGCGTATTGGACGCTTCGGAGTGCCCACCAACCTATGGCGTTCCAGATGATTTGGTAATTGGTTTAATTGCTGGCGGGGATATTGCTTTGAGAAAAGCAGTTGAAAATGCCGAGGACGATTCAAATCTTGCCTGGTCAGATTTAAAAAAATATGACATTACAACTAAAGATGTGTTAATAGGCATTGCTGCTTCGGGCACCACACCTTATGTAATTGGTGGTGTAAAAAAAGCAAGCGAACATCATATTATTACTGCTTGTATTACTTGTAATAGTAAAAGTCCTTTAGCGAAAGAAGTTGACTTTCCGATTGAATTAGTGGTAGGCCCTGAATTTGTTACTGGAAGCACCCGAATGAAAGCAGGTACTGCACAAAAATTAGCGCTCAATATGATTTCAACAGCGGTGATGATTAAATTAGGAAAAGTAAAAGGTAATAAGATGGTAAACATGCAATTATCTAACAAAAAATTAGTGAATAGAGGTGTTAAAATGATTATTGATGAATTGAATTTAGATGAATCAACAGCCATCGATTTATTAAAAAAACATCAAAGTGTAAAAAAGGCAATCAATGCGCATAAAGTTAATGCAAATGAATAAACTTATAACAATATTAGTATTAACGATACTAATAAACTCCTGTCAAAAACCTGAAGAAGTAAAAAATAAAAATATTGACTATAAAGCTCAATGGGTTGATAGTATTTATAACAAAATGACGCTAGAAGAAAAAGTCGGACAATTATTTATGGTTGCAGCTTATTCTAATAGAGATTCAACACATATAAATTCTATAAAAAAATTAATACAAAATAACCATATAGGTGGCTTATGTTTTTTTCAAAATAGCGCCACAGAACAAGCAGTATTAACAAATAAATATCAAGACATTTCCAATGTTCCTTTACTAATAAGCATTGATGCAGAATGGGGTTTAAATATGAGGTTAGATAGTGCTTTTAGATATCCTTACAACATGACATTGGGTGCTATACAAAACAATGATTTAATTAAACAGATTGGAATACAAATAGGAAAACACTGTAAACGATTGGGTGTCCACGTAAATTTTGCGCCAGTTGTTGACATCAATACCAACCCGAAAAACCCAATTATTGGCGTTCGTTCTTATGGTGAAAATAAAATTAATGTTGCCGAAAAAGCAATTGCTTTTACCAAAGGTATCCAAAGTGAGGGTATTTTGGCTTGCGCCAAGCATTTTCCAGGTCATGGCGATTCTTCAACCGATTCACACAAAACACTTCCAACAATTTCTTTTGATGCAGAACGGATTGATTCTGTAGAATTATATCCTTTTAAAGAAGTCTTTAAAAATGGAATGGCTGGCGTTATGGTTGCTCATTTGAATGTTCCAAGCCTTGAAACTACTGAAGGATTGCCTTCGTCTTTATCGTATCAAATTACTACAACGTTGCTTAAAGAAAAATTAGCCTTTAAAGGCTTAATTTTTACGGATGCTTTAAATATGAAAGGAGCATCAAATTATAAAAAACCTGGAGACATAGATTTAGCTGCTTTTAAAGCGGGAAATGACGTTTTATTGTTTACTGAAAACGCGCCAAAAGGAATATCAAAAATTATAGAAGCTTATAATAATGAGGTTATTACAGAGAAAAGATTAAGTCATTCAGTAAAAAAAATATTAGCCTCTAAATACGATGTGAATCTCCACAATTACGAGCCAATTGTTATTCCGAATATCATTAAAGATTTAAATACTGATGTAGATAGAGATCTTTATAATAAAGTAATTAGTGAAGCCATTACTTTAATTAAAAGTTCTGATGCAATTTTTCCTTTAACTGATAAAAACAAAAAAATTGCACTTATTAAATTAGGCGACGGAAATAATGAAGCGTTTAAAACTGCTTTACAACAACATCAAAAAATTAGCGACTTAACAGGAAAAAACTTGAACAATACTTTAATTGAATTAGAAAAATTTGATGTTGTAATTATAGGGTTTCATCAACGGAATTATCGAAAAATTAAACAATTTAATGCGGAAGAATTACGCTGGATAGAAAAAATTTCTGAAAAAAATAATGTGATTTTAGATGTATTTGCAAGCCAATATAGCTTAGCAAATTTATCTTTTAAAAATATTGAATCCATTGTAGTTTCGTATGAAAACACAACTGAAGCACAATATGCTTCGGCGGCGATTATCTTAGGGTTAAATAATGCAAAAGGGAAATTGCCAGCATCAATAAATGAAGAACTTCCAACCAATTTTGGGCTCTAACAAAACCAATACAACTAAAATACACTAATTATGTCTACTAAAGATATACATTATAAAGAAGCAGGGAAATTCGAAGACACACGTTTCGAGAAAATTCATAATGTCATTTTTGAATCTTCTAACGAAGCCTCAATTTTGGTGGCACAAGAAATAGCAAACCTGATTAAAGAAAAACAAGCGTCAAACAAGAATTGTGTTTTGGGATTAGCAACAGGATCGTCTCCAATTAAAGTTTATGAAGAGTTGGTAAGAATGCATCAAGAAGATGGTTTGAGTTTTAAAAATGTAATTTCATTTAACTTAGATGAATACCTTCCGATGGATAAAGATAACATTCAGAGTTATCATTATTTTATGCACCAATACCTTTTTGACCATGTCGATATTAACCCGGAAAATATTAATGTTCCTAACGGAAAAATTAGCAATGAAGCATTACGCCAATATTGTATTGATTACGAACTAAAAATTAAAGACGCCGGTGGATTGGACTTTCAATTATTAGGAATTGGAAGAACCGGTCATATTGGCTTTAACGAACCAGGATCTCATATAAATTCTGGAACCAGAAACATTACCTTAGATCATATTACAAGAATTGATGCTGCTCCTTCTTTTTTAGGAATTGATAATGTGCCTAGAAAAGCAATTACTATGGGTATCGGAACCGTAAAAAGAGCAAAGAGAATTGTGCTTTTGGGTTGGGGCGCTAATAAAGCAGGTATCCTTAAAAAAACAATTGAAGGCGAAATTACGTCGCAAGTTCCTGCTACTTATTTGCAAGAACATCCGAATACCACTTTTATTTTAGATGAAGGAGCTTCGTCAGAATTAACACGAATTAAAACTCCGTGGTTAGTTATTTCTCCTATCTGGACAGAAGCGTTAGAATCAAAAGCAATTGTTTGGTTAAGTGAATTGTTAAACAAACCATTCTTAAAGTTAACCGACAAAGATTATAACGAAAACGGAATGTCTGGTTTATTATCTGATCAAGGAACAGCCTACGATTTAAACATTAAAATGTTTAATAAATTACAGCACACCATTACAGGTTGGCCAGGCGGAAAACCAAATGCTGATGATACCAACAGACCCGAAAGATCGACTCCAAAAAAGAAAAGAGTAATTATATTTAGTCCACACCCAGATGATGATGTTATTTCTATGGGAGGCACTTTTGATAGATTGGTAGAACAAGGTCATGAGGTTCATATAGCCTATCAAACTTCAGGAAACATAGCAGTATCTAATGAAGAAGCCTTAAAGTTTGCAGAAATTGCAAAGTCATTAAATGCCAATTCAAACGATACAAATACAATTATTGATTTTCTAAATCAAAAGAAAAATACGGAGATAGACACTTTAGAAGTACGAAAATTAAAAGGATTTATTCGTAGAAGTGAATCGCTAGCAGCAACAAGATATTTAGCTTTAGAAGATAAAAATGTTCATTTTTTAGAGCTGCCTTTTTATGAAACAGGAACGGTAAAAAAGAACAATCTTTCGCAAGCAGATGTTGATTTGGTGTCTCAATTAATTGAAAAAATAAAACCTCATCAAATCTATGCAGCAGGTGATTTAGCAGACCCTCATGGAACGCATAAAGTTTGTTTAGACGCTATATTTATGTCTTTGGCCGAATTAAAATCAAAATCATTTATGGATGATTGTTGGGTTTGGTTATATCGTGGCGCTTGGCATGAATGGGAATCTCATGAAATTGAAATGGCAGTTCCTATGAGTCCGGACCAAGTATTAAAAAAGCGACATGCTATTTTTTATCATCAATCTCAAAAAGATGGAGTCATGTTCCAAGGAGATGATCCTAGAGAATTTTGGGTACGTGTAGAAGACAGAAACAGGTTAACTGCCGATAAATACCACGCGCTTGGCTTAGCAAACTATGCTGCTATGGAAGCATTTGTGAGGTATCACTTTAAAAAAAAAATCAATCTACTTTCTAAAAATTGAAGACGAAACTGGTAAACAAGGAACTTTTAAAATTTTTAAAATCTAATTAACATTATGAAATCAATTATAACCTTTATGAAATTTTTATTAGTTGTGTTTATGTTAATTTCTTGTAATGTAAAAAACAAAAAAATAGCTGAAGGAAATAGCGAAACTCAAATTATTGTTGAAAATAAAATAATAGTTGGGGCAAATCAAACAGATAGTTATTTAAGCCTCCTTAAAAATAAAAAAGTTGGAATTGTTGCCAATCAAACAAGTGTAATTTTTAAAGAAGGAAAAGAATACACACATCTCGTTGATTCTTTACTATCATTAAATATAGACATTACAAAAGTTTTTGCTCCTGAACACGGTTTTAGAGGAAAAGCGGATGCTGGCGAACATGTTTATGATGGGGTCGACAAAAAAACGGGATTATCAATAATTTCATTATATGGTAAAAACACAAAACCTTCTATTGAACACTTAAAAGATATCGAACTCATGATTTTTGATATTCAAGATGTTGGTGTTCGTTTTTATACTTATCTCGGCACTTTTCATTATGTGATGGAAGCTTGTGCAGAAGCAAACATTCCAGTTTTAATTCTTGATAGGCCAAACCCAAATGCACATTATATTGATGGCCCTATTTTAGAACTAGAATATAAAAGTTTTGTTGGTATGCATCCGGTTCCAATTGTTCATGGAATGACTATCGGAGAATATTTACAAATGGTAAATAAAGAAGGTTGGTTAAAAAACGGAATACAATGTGATGTTACAGTAATTCCTGTTAAAAATTATACACATCAAACAAGTTATAGTTTACCTATAAAACCATCACCAAATTTACCAAACGATAAATCCATTAATTTATATGCGAGTTTATGTTTTTTTGAAGGCACCAACGTAAGTGTTGGAAGAGGAACCGAAAAACAATTCCAAATTTATGGGTCGCCTTTTATGGTAAATGAAACTGCTAACTATTGCTTTACTCCTCAGCCTAATTTTGGAGCAAAACATCCAAAACATCAAGGCAAAGAATGTTGTGGTTATGATTTAAGTAATGAAAAGCAACTCAACCAAATTAATCTTAGTTATTTGTTAAACGCTTATTCTTCCACTATAAAAAAAGAAGATTTCTATAATAAATTCTTCATCAAGCTTGCTGGAACTCAAAAATTAGCAGAACAAATTGAAGCAGGACTAAGCGAGTCTGAAATTAAAGCAACTTGGCAAGAAGGTCTTGAGAGTTTTAAAAAAATTCGAGCGAAGTATTTAATTTATGAATAGTAAATTTGAACTCTAAAACAACACTTTATTATGCAATTAATCTTAAAGCCACACGAACTAAAGTTAAAACATACATTTACTATTTCTAGAGAATCTATAGATGTGCAACCTTCGTTAATTGTTGAATTAAAAGAGGGTAATTTATCCGGTTTTGGTGAAGCTACTTCCAATCCATATTATAAGATTACAGTTCCTGTAATGATGAATGATTTAATAGCAATTAAATCAATAATTGAAGAAACTTCTGACCTAACTCCAGAAGAATTTTGGACAAAAATGCAACCGCATTTAAAACATAATATGTTTGCGTTGTGCGCCTTAGATTTGGCTTATAATGATTTGTATGCTCGTAAAAAAGGAAAGAAATTATATGATCTTTGGGGTTATGACATCAATTCAAATCCGATGACAGATTATACAATTGGCATTGCATCGATAGAAAAAATGGTTGCCAAAATGAAAGAACTTCCTTGGCCTATTTATAAAATTAAATTAGGAACGAAAGAAGACATTAAAATTGTTACTGAACTTAGAAAGCATACTAACGCTATTTTTAGAATTGATGCAAATTGTGGTTGGGGAGTTGATGAAACCATTAACAACGCCATTGCTTTAAAAGAATTAGGCGTAGAGTTTTTAGAACAACCAATGAAAGCAGATGCCTGGGATGATCATAAAATAGTTTACCAAAAATCTGTTTTACCAGTAATTGCAGATGAAAGTTGCCAAGTTGAAGCTGATGTAGCAAAATGTCACCAACATTTTCATGGAGTTAATGTAAAATTGGTAAAATGTGGCGGACTAACCGCAGCTAGAAGAATGTTGGTTGAAGCGAAAGAACTCGGAATGAAAACAATGGTTGGTTGTATGACAGAATCATCGGTTGGAATATCTGCTATTGCACACTTATTACCACTTTTAAATTACGTTGATATGGATGGACCGCTACTTTTGGCAGAAGATATTGCAAGTGGAGTCCGCATTGAAAATGGCGTGATTACTTACAGCGAACTTAACGGAACTGGTGTTACTTTATTATAATTAAAAATGATTGTTAATCGTTTTCCAGACCGAACAATTACTATTGAAGGTAAAGAGTATTTATACTTTGGCGGCACTTCCTATTTGGGAATGGCGACGCAGCCAGAGTTTCAAAAAATCTTATTAAAGAACATTCAAAAATGGGGCACATTTTATGGGAGTTCTAGAAACTCAAACATACAATTGTCTGTTTATGAAAAAGCGGAGAGGCATCTTGCTAAAAATATTGGATCAGAAGCAGCATTAACTGTTTCTTCTGGAATGCTGGCAGGCAAATTAACGATGGATTATTTAGCAACATCAATCAATACATTTTTTCATTATCCAAAATCACATCCTGCAATTTTAAAAGAAGG
>CAZUFO010000050.1:0-14467 GCA_964619615.1 uncultured Lutibacter sp.
ATATTCTCCAAAACATTTAATAAAAATTTCCAATATTTTTGAGTAGAACTAATACAAGCACGTTCGTCTGGTGAGTGTGCGCCTTTAATTGTTGGTCCGAATGAAATCATGTCCATTTCTGGGTAATGTGTTCCTAATAAACCACATTCTAAGCCAGCATGGCATGCCAATACTTTTGGCTGTTCATTAAACAAGTTTTTATATAAACCACTCATTACTTTTAAAATGGCAGAACTTGGGTTTGGTTTCCAACCTGGGTAAGAGCCAGCGAAAACAACAGTAAATCCGCCTAATTCAAAACTTGCTTTTAAGGTGTTTGCTAAATCCCATTTTCCAGATTCAACGGAAGAACGTGTTAAGCATAAAACCTTAATTTCGCCACCTTTAACAATAACTCTGGCTACATTATTAGAGGTTTCAACCAAGTCTTCAATATCTGGGCTCATTCTAAAAACGCCATTGTGTGCAGCATATATTACGTTTGTTAATGCTGTTTGGTCAACTTTAGAAAGTGTTGAAGTTGGTGTTTCTGTTTCTGAAAGTGTAATTTCTAAAGCTATTTCAAGAGTATTATATTCGTTTAATATGCTAGCTTTGATATTGTCAAAAGCATTATTTAATTCATCAGAATTGGTAGTAACAACTATAGCATTACTTTCTCTGGGTATGGCATTTCGTAAACTTCCACCATCGATTTCGGCAATTTTTATAACTTCATTTAAAGCATGTAACACTCTATTCATTAATTTATTAGCATTCCCAAATCCTTTATGAATATCCATTCCAGAATGACCACCTTGTAATCCTTTTACGGTAATTTTAAATCCTTTTACGTTTGTAGTTGTTCTTTCAGGAGTGTAACTTTTTGTTGCTGTAATATCAACACCACCAGCGCAGCCAACACCAATTTCATCATCGTCTTCGGTGTCTAGATTCAACAAGATTTCGCCAGTTAAATAACCTGCGTCTAATCCCATTGCGCCTGTCATTCCTGTTTCTTCATCAATAGTAAATAAGGCTTCAATTGCAGGATGAGGGATATTAGTAGATTCTAAAATTGCCATGATTGATGCAACACCTAAACCGTTATCTGCACCCAAAGTTGTTCCGTGAGCTTTAACCCAATCGTCCTCAACATACATTTTAATTCCTTCAGTATCAAAATCAAAAACAGTATCGTTATTTTTTTGATGCACCATATCTAAATGGCTTTGCATTACAACAGTTTTGCGGTTTTCCATTCCTGCGGTTGCAGGTTTTTTAATGATTACGTTTTGAATGGGGTCAACAATGGTTTCCAATCCTAGTTTTTTTCCAAAATCTACCATAAATTGAATTACGCGTTCTTCTTTTTTTGAAGCACGAGGTACCGCATTTAAATCGGCAAAATTATTCCAAACGTTTTTGGGTGCTAAGTTTCTTATCTCTGAATTCATATTTTTTATTTGATGAACAAAGATACGGAATGTCAAATGTAATTTTAGTTAAAATTTTACTCAATAGAAATGATAGATTCGTCTAAAGAACTTCGTACTTTTTTTAACTGACTCATAGGGTCATCTTCTGCTCTAAAACCTACAGGTAGTAGTAAAACGGCATTTAAATTCTGTTCAACCAAATTTAATTGTTTGTCGAACTCTTGCGGAACAAAACCTTCCATTGGGCAAGAATCTATTTGTTCGTAGGCGCAAACAGTCATTAAATTCCCTAAGGCAATATATGCCTGATTAATGGCTGATTTCTCAATTTCTTCTGGGCTATTATTGTCAATACTGTTTTTTAGATACGCTCTAAAATCTGAGAGAACTTCTTCTGAAGTACCCCTGATTTCTTTTTCTAAATCAAACCTTGAGTCTACATAGTTTGCATCAATATCCGTTTTAATACAAATAATTAACAAATGCGAGCAATCTGTTATTTGAGGCTGATTAAATGCATGTGGTTTTAAAGATTCTAAAATCTCTTGATTACTAACAACCAACATTTTTAGAGGTTGTAATCCGTAAGAAGTAGCAGTTAAATTGAACACATTTTTTAAAACATCAACTTGAGTGTTTGATAGTTTTTTACTTGCGTCAAATTTTTTGGTAGCATAACGCCATTCTAATTTTTCAATACTTTTCATGTTGCAAATAACGGAAAAAAAGAAACACGCTTTTCTAAGATTGAATTGTAATTATTGATACTGTAATAAATAGTGTATATTTAAAGTTCATTATATAATTATCTTTTACTGCTATGAAAGAAGAACTACTTCATTATATTTGGATGTATAAGTTGTTTTATAAAACAGCACTTTATACTTCTGATAATATTGAAATCCAATTAATTTCTGTAGGTTCTTTAAATACAAATGCTGGTCCTGATTTTTTTAATGCAAAAATTAAAATTGCAGAACAATTATGGGCTGGAAATGTTGAGATTCATTTAAAATCGTCCGATTGGTATGTGCATAATCATGAAGAAGACTCTAATTATAACAATGTGATTTTACATGTTGTTTGGGAAGATGATGTAGCCGTTTTTAATAGTGATAATTCTAAGATTCCTACTTTGGAATTACAACAATTTGTTTCAAAAGAGTTGTTGAATAACTATCAAAAATTATTTTCGAAACCTCAAAAATGGATTAATTGCGAAAACGATATTTCATCAGTTGATGGTTTTATTGTTAATAATTGGTTAGAACGATTGTATATAGAGCGTTTAGAATCTAAAGCAATAATAATTGAAGCATTATTGATTGATGCTAAATATAATTGGGAACAAGTTCTGTTTCAACTATTAGCTAAGAATTTTGGCTTAAAAGTTAATGCAGAGGCATTTTTTGATATGGCAGTTTCCATAGATTATTCAATATTTAAAAAAGAACTTCAGAGTCAGATTCGTTTAGAAAGTTTGTTGTTTGGTCAACTTGGAATGCTAAAAAGTGATAGTCAAGAACCTTATTTTATCAATTTGAAAAAAGAATATGATTATCAGGTTAAGAAGTATAAATTAAATACTGTTGAGAAATCTTCTGTTCAATATTTTAGGTTGCGTCCGTTGAATTTCCCTACCATTCGCATATCTCAGTTAGCTACGTTATTAAATAAACAGCCAAAGTTATTTTCTAAATTGATGGAGTTAAAAACGCCTCAAGAATTTTATGATGTATTTGAAATTGCAACCTCGGAGTTTTGGGAAACACATTATACATTTGATAAAGCATCTAAAAAACGAACGAAGAAACTCACAAAGTCATTTGTTGATTTACTATTGATAAATACTATTATTCCATTGAAATTTGTGTATTTAAAGTATCAAGATAAGTTAGAGGTTTCTCAACTTTTAAAATTGATGAAGCAATTGAAACCGGAAAAGAATAGCGTAATAAATAAATATTCAGCATTGAAATTACCAGTATCAAATGCTCTTGAAACTCAGGCATTATTAGAGCTCAAAAATAACTATTGCACAGCTCAAAAATGTTTGAAATGTGCAATAGGGAATGAGTTGTTGAAAAATTAATATTTTGCTGGTTGCCCTTCTTTTGGAGTAGATTTTTTAATAAAATCACGAATATGTTGTGTTGATGATTTTAAATCTTCCTCACGTAAATACATCATATGTCCACTTCTATAGCCATGAAATTCTAATCTATCTTTCATTTTACCACTTGGGTCTAATTGCCACATGGTGTATTTTGCTCCAAAATAAGTGGTTGCGCCATCATAATAACCAGATTGAAACATTACGTTTAGATACGGATTCTTTGCCATTGCTTCTCTTAAATTATCACGTGTATTATCTTCTGTTCTATCCCAAGGATGTACAGTTGACGCTAACATTTCATATTTAATGTCGGTTATAAAATTTAATTCAGCACGCACATAATAATTCATTGCAGGCGTAAATGAATGTAGCCAAGATGATAATTCTGGACTATAATCTGGGCTTATTCCAACATTTTTTTTATCAATTCCTAAATAACGAGAATCTAGCCTACCAACAATATATCCTTCCTCTCTTTTTAATTCTTTCCAAAAGAAACTTGTAGGAATATCTAAATTATTATCAATGATTGATTTTTTTGATAAACTTGTATAATAGGATATTTTTTCAGCAATCGCCTCTTTTTCAGCACTCTCTAAAAAGCCGCCTTTGAAAAGTGCTGGTAATACTTTATCTATGGTGTATTTTTCAACTTCAGGTAAAATTTCTAATAAATCTTTGTTTTGTAACTCTGGAGTTAATGTTTTATGATACCAGGCTGCAGCCGTAAAATAAGGAATATTCATAGCAGAAGATACCGGGCCACTATTATATAAATACTTGTAATCAGCAGGTGATACCATAATAACGCCGTTAAGATACATCCATTGCGCATCTTGTAATTCAAGAGCCAAACCAGCAACACGAGTGCCACCATAACTTTCGCCAATTAAATATTTTGGTGAACGCCATCTGTTATTTCTTGTTACAAATGTATTAATCCATTCGGCTAAATATTTAATATCTGCATTGATGCCAAAGAATTGTTTTCTATCTGGGTCTTTGCCTTCTTCGTCTTTTATCATTCTAGAATAACCTGTATTTACAGGGTTTACAAATAAAATATCTGCAACGTCTAAAACAGAATGCGGATTTGTTTTAACTCCATAAGGTTGTACAGGATATCCTTCGCTATCAACCTTTAAAATTTTAGGGCCTGTATATGCAATATGCATCCAAACAGATGCCGAACCTGGACCACCATTAAAAGAAATTAATAAAGGTCGTTTAGAATCATCTTTAATATCAGACCTTTTGTAATAAGTGTAAAAAAGGGAAGCGATTGCTTTTCCATCTTTATCCCAAACTGGTTGCATTCCTGTAGTTGCAGTATATGGAAAACTTATTCCGTTAGCAGTTGTTTGGTGCTTGGTTACAATTAATGTGTCTGTTGCAATGGTTCTATCTTGTGAAAAAGAATAAAAAACAAGTAAAAAAGTGAATGCAATTGTAAGTAGTTTATTTTTCATATGATTCTGTGCTTAATAAATTTGAACGTAAATATACGAAATTCAATAAGTGAACATCAAAAAATAAAAGTTAAAAAAGTTTTGGAAAATCTTTAGGATTTGCCTCATGCATTATTTTATAGGCAACTTCAAAAATATCATTTTCGTTTGGCTTTGAATAGTAGTCGCCATCTGTGCCATATGCTGCTCTGTGTGCTCTTGCAGACAACGTTATTGGCTTACTATCTAAATGTTGATAGCCGTTTTGTTTTTCTAAAATTTCTTGTAAAATATATGCTGAACCTCCACCAGGTACATCTTCATCAACAATTAATAAACGATTTGTTTTTTGTAAACTTTTAACGATATCATGATTCAGATCAAAGGGCAATAAACTTTGTGCGTCAATTACTTCAATATCAATATTAACTTGTTGTAGATCTTTGGCAACTTTTTCAACAATTCTCACTGTAGATCCGTAGGAGACAACAGTAATATCGCTACCTTCTTTTAGCGTTTCTATGACCCCAATAGGAGTGGTAAATTCTCCTAAGTTTGTAGGCATTTCTTCTTTTAAGCGGTACCCATTTAAACATTCAATAACTAATGCTGGTTCATTTGCTTGTAATAATGTATTGTAAAAACCTGCTGCTTTGGTCATGTTTCTTGGAACCAATAAATACATGCCCCTCAAAGCACCAAGTAGCATTCCCATTGGAGAACCAGAATGCCAAATACCTTCTAAACGATGACCACGAGTTCTAACAATTACTGGTGCAATTTGTTTTCCGAAGGTACGGTAACGCAAGGTCGAAATATCATCACTCATTAATTGCAACGCATACATTAAATAATCTAGGTATTGAATTTCTACAATCGGACGGAGTCCTCTCATTGCCATTCCAATTCCTTGACCCATAATTGAGGCTTCTCTAATACCCGTATCTGCAATACGAATTTCACCAAACTTATTTTGTAATCCTTCTAAACCTTGATTAACATCACCAATAAAACCGGTATCTTCTCCAAAAGTTAAAACTTCAGGGTATTTATTAAAGATGGCTTCAAAATTATCTCGAAGTACAATACGAGCATCAACAATTTCTGGAGCGCTATTATACGCAGGTTTTATTTCTTTAATGTGAATGGTGCTTTTGTCAGAATCATCATATAATTCTGTACTGTATCTTGCTTGATTTACTTTTTGAATTGTTGCTAACCAATTTATAAGTTGGTCTTTTTCTGCAGAAGTATCATTTACTAAATAAGGTAATACTTTGCGGGTAAGTGTATAAAGTTCCGCACGAGAAGGCTCTTTTATAACTTTTAAATCATTGGCAATTTTAAAGATGAAATTTTTACTACTACTTTTTTGTGCTGCATTTTCAATTAATGATATAGCTTTATTAAATTCAGCAGTAATAGAATTATTAAAAGCATTCCAAGCATTCCTTTTTGC
Source organism: uncultured Lutibacter sp. (assembly GCA_964619615.1). Lineage (GTDB taxonomy): Bacteria > Bacteroidota > Bacteroidia > Flavobacteriales > Flavobacteriaceae > Urechidicola. The sequence goes on from CAZUFO010000050.1 coordinate 6,442, forward strand.
TTTACTTACCGTTTTTTTGGCTTCTTTTTCAATAGTAATTAACTCATCTTCACTAGTAACAAATTGTAATGTATCTCCGTTGTTATCTAATTCGAAATCTAAAATCCATTCACGCATTTTTTTAATGCAATCAAACTCTTGTTCCCAAGCTAATCGTTTTTTAGATTTATAACGTTCGTGCGATCCGGAAGTAGAGTGTCCTTGAGGCTGTGTGAGTTGTTGTACATGAACCAAAGCAGGAATATGTTCATCACGCACCATTTTAGATACTTTATTGTAAACATCAATTAGTTGTACGTAATCCCAACCGTTTACTGTAATAATTTCGAATCCTTTATTGTTTTTATCTCTTTGAAAGCCTTTTAAAACTTCAGAGATGCTTTGTTTTGTTGTATGATGTTTTGCGTGTACAGAAATACCATATTCATCATCCCAAACACTAATTAGCATTGGGACTTGAAGCACACCTGCTGCATTAAATGTTTCGTAAAATAAGCCTTCACTTGTACTGGCGTTACCAATAGTTCCCCAAGCAATTTCATTACCTTTTTTAGAGAATTTTTTGCTGTGCTTTTGAACAACGTCTAAATTTCTATAAACTTTTGAAGCTTGTGCCAATCCTAAAAGACGAGGCATTTGTGAAGCTGTAGAAGAAATATCAGATGAAACATTATACTGTTCTGTTAAATTTTTCCAAGTGCCATCTTCATTTATACTATGGGTTGCAAAATGACCATTCATTTGGCGACCTGCAGAATAGGGTTCTGCTTCAATATCTGGATGCGCATATAAAGCAGCAAAAAACTCTTGTGGAGTTAGTTTGCCAATAGCCATCATAAAGGTTTGGTCTCTGTAATAACCGGATCTAAAATCACCTTTTTTAAAGGCTTTTGCCATGGCTAATTGCGGTACTTCTTTACCGTCGCCAAAGATTCCAAATTTTGCCTTACCAGTTAAAACTTCTCTTCTACCTAGTATACTACATTCCCTGCTTAATATAGCAGTTTTGTAATCGTTTAAAATTTCACTTTTAAACTCATTGAATGATAGTTGTTTAGAGTTGGGAGCAGTTTTTTCTGTAATCATAAATGCGCCATTTAGGTTGCGCAAACTTAGGATATTTTAATGGATTATGAAAATTAATAAGTAAAAATGAATTTATTTCATTAAAAGAAGCCTCTCTTAGCGAAATTGATAATTTTTCTAGGGCTTACTGTCAATACAAATCGTATTCTAGAAGCGTAATTTGATTGACTAATTTCCCATCCATTATTAGAATATACTGGAAAATAGACTTCTAGGATTTCGTGCACAAAATTAAATCGTATTCCGTTTTCATACGCAAAGAAAACATTTTGATTTTTACTTTTCATAAACCCAACATCATTATAAACTTCAATCCATCGCCAAAGTCCAATACTTGTATTAAAAGTAGCCATCCATTGATTGGCAAAGTTTTGCTCTAAATACGATTTAAATCCGCCTTCATTAGTAATATATTGTTGACTTAAAAATCCGCTATCTTCAGATCTGCCAAAATAATTTAGTCGAAATAAATAATCTGATTGCTCAGTTAGTCCATAACTGAAAAAATCTGAAGTGGTTTCATTATGTAAAAAAGTTCCTGCAAAAATCCTAAAATCAAATTGACGATTACTATCTGTTAATCGTCTATAGCGCAAATCAAGCGATAATTTTGTAAACTTACTTTCTATTTGTAAATTGGTTGAATACCTAAAATCTTGTATTATTTCTGGTTTTGAATATACATAACTCAGATTGAAAACATTGTATTTGTTTGCTTCTAAATTCGGATTTGGGTCGTTGGGGTCTAACTCTCTATTTACAGTTCTAAAGTTTAAAATTACAGCACTTCCGCCCACATCTCTTAAGCTTTTTCTTTTGAAATTTAGAATTACATACGGCGAAAATGTTTGATAAGATAAATCTGTGTCATAATGAAAATAACTTCCTGCAAACCCTACTTGAAACCGTTCAATTTTGGTGTCTTCTGGTAAATATTGATACAGGGCTGAAAACGAGCCGAGCAAACTTTTAGATTTTATACCGTAAACAGGCGTAACCTTATATATGAATGATTTATTTAAAAACGCTTTGTTTGAAAAACGCATTCCGAGTTGCAAACCATCATAAAAATTATACCGTACAGATGGTGTATAATACACTTGATTATAATATGGATTTTCTGCATCTCGTAAAAGTTTAAATTGAATAGGTTTGTTTAAGAGTTTTTTATGTGTGCTTTTCCAATTATCTCTCAAGTTTAATTCGGGATAATGAAATTCATAATTCAATGATAAACGATCAATATTGTCATTTGGAATTTTAACTGTAGTAATTGAATCAATATTTGTTATCCATTTTTTAAAAGTGATGGTATCATTAGTTATCCCATATAAAGAAACTGGCACTGTTATATTCCGTTTATTTTTTATGGTAACTTGAATAGAGTCTGAAGAAACATTAATTTTTTTAATAGTGTAATCAATTTTCTTTTTTGTGCTGATATAATCACCAAAAAACCAAGATAAATTTTCTGATGTTTCATCAGCAATTAAATTTTCAAATTGATTGCTATGCGAAAATTTTAATAAGTTGTTAGTAAAATATTCATTGATTTTTTTCGGAACAATACTATCTCCTAAAAATTCATCTAAATATCTGAGACCCATTCCGGCTTTGTATTTATTTACAATTTTTCTATTGAAGTTTGATAAAGAATCAGCCCGAGTTCTTAATGATTGATCTAAATTATTACGAGCCGCAAACTGATATACAAAAGGGTATTTATCATTAAAAGTTAATTCGGCTAAATGAAAAGACCGAATTCCCCAAATTTTTGAAATTCCACCAATGGCCATAATTTCAGGGTAATATTCTGAAACATAATTCATCATCAAAAAAGTTTGAATACCATCAATAAGCCAAATATCTTCACGTCTATTTACCATTAATGTGTTTTCGATATAAGTTCTAGTTAAGGCTTTAAACATTTTAATATCCCATTCAAAAACATCAGTAAAGGGTTGTAAAAAAGAAGGGAGTTGACTAAAGCCATAGACCGGATTTTTAGTATAAGTTACTTTATTTACTAATAACTTATCATGCGGAAAAGTACCCAAATGTTTCTCAATAAAATCTAATTCTCTATTAAGAAGGTCTGTTTTTACTTTGATGCCTAAATTTTTTGAGGGAAGATTTGATTCTATCGTAAAATTATTAGTATTAAATAAAGTGAAATCATCTAATCTGTTGATATTTAATTCTATGTCAACTCTATTCCTGCCTTTTAATTGATATGTTTTTGTAGAATCATTTGAAACCAAGGTTGAAGAGAGAGTAGAGCTTAAATTAAAATCGGCAGGAATCGTAAGATTGATTTCATAATCTGCCAAATCCATTAATAAGTCATCCATATTCAAATTACTCATCAGTTTCCATTCTTCATCAAAAAATGCGGGAACCATATACCAATACCTTAAATTATAATAGGTTTCTTTATCTCTACCATATTTGGTAAATTTATCTAAAGGAATTTTGACGGAGTAGGTAAGTTGAATCGTTTTTGATTCATTGGGCTTTAAGCCTTTGTTTATTGGAATTGCAATAATATCTGATGCGTTTTCTAGTTCGAACCAATTTGTAGTAGAAAAGTCAACGGAAATATTATTAATAGATGTATGTCCTCGATGTTTTTCTTTGGCGAAATATAAATCCTTATCATAATCTTCAATAAGTCTTTTGGCTAATGGTGTATTATTATCTCGAAAAGCATTCATCCAATTATGAAGAAAAATGGTATCTAAAACGACATCTGAATTATTGTAAAACACAATTTCTTGTTGAATTTGCATTTCATGTGTTTCTATATTTAATGTTGCATCAATTTTGATTTGATTGATTTGCCCGAAAACATTATCAATAAATAAAATACTAATTACATTAATTAAAAGAAATACTTTTTTCAACGCATATCAAATTTAGGGCTTCTTTTGCGTTACTGAACGCTTTAATATATAACAACTTACTAGGTAATTGTGATACTTTTTTAAATTAAAAGTTTGGACTTAAGCTGTATTTTTTATAGAATTCATTTATTACATCAATAACTTCTTCTTCTGTATCTACTAATGAAATGAGGTCAAGATCTTTTTCGCTTATACTTTTAAATTTATTTAATAAAGTTTCTTTAACCCAATCCATTAATCCACCCCAAAACTCTGTGCCTACCAAAATAATTGGAAACGCTCCGATTTTTTTTGTTTGAATTAATGTGATTGCTTCAAATAGTTCATCCAACGTTCCAAATCCTCCTGGCATTACAACAAACCCTTGCGAATATTTTACAAACATTACTTTACGCACAAAGAAATAATCAAAATCTAAATTTTTATCTCTATCAATATATACATTGTCAAACTGTTCAAAAGGCAATTCTATATTTAACCCAACAGATACTCCTTTACCGCGATGTGCTCCTTTATTACCAGCCTCCATGATTCCTGGACCGCCACCAGTTACTACTCCGTAACCATTTTGAGTCAAACTAAAAGCAATTCTTTCAGCCAATTCATAATACTCATGTCCTGGTTTTAGTCGTGCAGAACCGAAAATACTCACACACGGGCCAATTTTACTTAGTTTTTCATAGCCAGCAACAAATTCTGCCATAATTTTAAATATAGCCCAAGAGTCATTTGTTTTTATTTCGTTCCAAGTTTTGTGCTTAAATTTTTCTTTAATTTTTCTGTCTTCGTTCATAATCTTCAATAGTTAAATAATTACCCTGCTTTTTAAAATTTAGATACATCAGTTGTAAGTGAAATAAATTTTTTGATAAAAAAATAAAACAGGATTGCTAAGATAGTTCTTTTTTTAAGAATTTGGCTGTGTAACTTTCGGTGTTTTTTACAACTTGTTCTGGAGTGCCAGTACATAAAATCCGACCTCCATTTTTACCGCCTTCTGGACCAATATCAATAACATGGTCCGCCAATTTTATAACGTCCATATTGTGTTCGATAATTAATACGGTATTTCCTTTGTCGGCTAATTTGTTAAGAACACCCATCAATACTCTAATATCTTCAAAATGTAAACCAGTAGTTGGTTCATCAAGAATATAAAAGGTGTTTCCGGTATCTCTTTTTGATAATTCTGAAGCTAGTTTTATACGTTGTGCTTCACCTCCAGAAAGCGTTGTAGATTGCTGACCTAAAGTTATATAGCCCAAACCAACATCTTTTATGGTGCTTAATTTTTTGTAGATTTTAGGAAATTTCTCAAAGAAATCCACCCCTTCATTAATGGTCATATTTAGGATGTCTGAAATTGATTTTCCTTTATATCTAATTTCCAAAGTTTCGCGGTTGAATCTTTTACCTTGGCAAGTTTCGCATTCTACTTCTACATCAGGTAAAAAATTCATTTCAATTACACGAACTCCACCACCTTGGCAAGTTTCACAACGTCCGCCTTTTACATTGAAAGAGAACCTCCCAGGTTTATAACCTCTAATTTGTGCCTCAGGTATCTTTGTGAAAATACTTCTAATATCACTAAAAACACTGGTGTAGGTTGCTGGATTTGAGCGAGGAGTTCTACCAATTGGTGATTGGTCTATCGCAATAATTTTATCGATATGTTCGAGCCCTTTTATAGATTTGTAAGGCATTGGCTTTTTAACACCTCTATAAATATGATGGTTTAAAATTGGATAAAGCGTGCCATTAATTAAGGTAGATTTACCACTTCCTGAAACACCTGTAACACAAATCATTTTCCCTAACGGAAATGTTGCAGTTACGTTTTTTAGGTTGTTACCAGACGCTTCTTTTAAAACAATTTTCTTTCCGTTTCCTTTTCTTCTTTTCTTTGGAACTGACAATTCTTTTCTTCCTGTTAAATAATCTGAAGTTAGTGTTCTGTGTTGTTTTAATTCTTCAAAAGTTCCTTCACTTACTATTTCACCTCCAAAACGACCAGCGCCTGGACCAATATCAAGCACATAATCTGCTTTTTCAATCATTTCTTTGTCGTGCTCAACAACAATAATTGAATTGCCAACATCTCTTAATTTGATGAGTGAATCTATTAATTTTTGATTGTCTCGTTGATGTAAGCCAATACTTGGTTCATCTAAAATGTATAATACGCCAACTAATTGAGAACCAATTTGGGTCGCCAATCGAATACGTTGCGCTTCACCACCAGATAATGACTTTGAAGTTCTATCTATGGTAAGATATTCCAACCCAACATCAACCAAAAATTGAATCCGAGTCCTAATTTCTTTGATTATCTCAGTGGCAATTGCTTTTTGTCGGTCGCTTAATTTTTTTTCAATAGTGCTGAACCAATTTGCCAATTCCACTACATCCATTTGTGCTAAATCTGCAATATTTTTATCGTTTAATTTGAAGTGTAATGCTTCTTTTTTGAGACGTTTTCCTTCACAAGTAGTGCAGTTTACTTCATTCATAAATCCTTTTGCCCATCTTTTTATGGAAGTAGATTCTGTAGAATTAAACTGACTTTGAATAAAGTTTGTAATTCCTTCAAAATCTATTTCATAAGAACGAGTTATTCCCATAGTTTTTGAAGCGACTTGAAATTTTTCATTTCCTCCGTTTAAAATAACTTCTATTGCTTCTGCAGGAATTGACTTTATAGGATCGCTCAAATTAAAATTATAACGATCTGCAATTAGTTCGAGTTGTTTAAAAATCCAACTACTTTTTTGTTCTCCAATAGGAGCAATCCCTCCTTGTTTTATGGAGATAGAATTGTCTGGAATTATTTTGTCTTGATTAACCAAATTTACTTTTCCAAGTCCGTTACAGGTCTGACAAGCTCCTTTTGGTGAATTGAACGAAAAAGTATTTGGTTCAGGGTTTTGATAGGCAATTCCGGTTGTAGGACACATTAATTCACGACTGAAATAGCGAGGCTTTTCATCGTCTAAATCCAATACCATCATTACATTGTTTCCAGAGTATAAAGCCGTTGTAATGGTTTCGGCTAATCTTTTTTCCATGGATTCATCAACCTTCAAACGATCAATAACAATTTCAATATCATGCATTTTATAGCGATCGAGTTTCATTCCTTTTTCTAGTTCCGCAATTTCTCCATCTACACGAACCTTTATAAAACCTTGCTTTGCTATTTGTTCAAACAACTCACGATAATGTCCTTTACGAGATTTTACAATAGGCGCGAGGACACTTATCTTTTTACCATCAAAATCAGATAAAATTAAATTTAAAATTTGTTCATCGCTATAACTTACCATTTTCTCATTGGTGTTGTACGAATATGCATCAGAAGCACGTGCAAAAAGCAAGCGCATAAAGTCATAAATTTCTGTAATGGTGCCAACTGTAGAACGTGGACTTTTATTGGTGGTTTTTTGCTCAATAGCAATTACTGGAGAAAGACCATCAATTTTATCAACATCTGGTCGTTCTAATCCGCCTAAAAATTGACGTGCATACGCAGAAAAAGTCTCAATATATCTACGCTGTCCTTCGGCATAAATAGTATCGAAAGCTAAAGAAGATTTCCCGCTCCCACTTAAACCAGTAATTACTACTAGTTTTTCACGAGGAATACGAACATCAATGTTCTTAAGATTATGAACACGTGCACCTAAAATTTCAATATATTCTTGTTGATTTGCCATCTAAATTTCTGAAAAACGCAAAGTTACAGAAATGATTTGAGAATTTAGGGATGGACTTAGTTATGTTGAAAAGTTAGTTAGAATTTGGAAGTTCGCTTATCGTTTAGTATAAGAATAGTAGCGGATTTCAAGGCACTTACCTTTCAATTTATCACTAAACCTCGAACAAAGGTACTAACTTTGAATTTCGCACTAAAACCGCTATTATTTTTATACATTGTTGCCAACCGTTTCTTCTATTCTCCGTCTAACCTAAAGACTTCCAGAGATAAAAATTCAGATAAGATTCCCAATTTTTAAAGTCCTTGAAAATAATGTCAA
>CAZUFO010000051.1:0-14314 GCA_964619615.1 uncultured Lutibacter sp.
GGCAAGATACAGAATTCAACAAAATAAAAAAGATATGTGTTTGTTATCTTTATTATGTTACTGCATTATAAAATTGTTCTATATGCTCCTGGTCTCCACTAATATATACAATATCATTCTGAATCATTTTTTCATTTGGATCTACAGTATTAATCATTTTTTCATTTCTTAATATTGCTAAGACACTTATGCCAAATTCTTTTCTAATATTAGCCTCTAATATGGTTTTGCCAACAATCTTACCGCTATCAGCTAAAAGGCGCACACTTACTATATTGAAGTCTGGCAATTGTGCTTTGCCTATTGTGGAAGTAATATTTTCCGTTTGTAACGATTTGTAATTGTCTGCCCTAATCACATTAATTAGGTTATCTAATCTATGGGCTGGGATAAGGTAATTGTGTAATACTCGTGAAAAAATTTCAATTGAAGTTTCAAATTTTTCTGAAATTACTTCGTCGGCGCCTAGTTCAATATATTTATCTATTCGTTCTAAATATTTAGTTCTAATAATTATATGAACTGATTTTGATACGGTTCTAATGTTTGAAATAATATGCTTTGTAGCTTTTGAGTCTGATATTGCTATAACAATAACTCTGGCGTTTTCTATACATGCCATATATAATGTATGCTCGTCAGTTGCGTCTCCAAAAATAATAGGTTTATTATTTTGTTTCTCTCGTTTTACAATATCTACATCAGATTCAATAATTACAAACGGAATGTTGGTGTGTTCTGCAACTCTAGCCAAATTAGTACCATTTATGCCATAGCCAATAATAACCAAATGATTTTTTAATTTACTTATCTCTTTATTGTCATTGTCTAGTTTAGAAGTAACACGCTTCTCTTTTTTTCCAAAAAACAGAGACAATAGTTTAGAGGCAATTTTATCTGCATATTGTATAACAAAAGGCGTTAAAAGCATGGTTACAATAGATACAGAAAGAAAATATTGATTGGTTTCAAAAGAAAGCAAGCCTTCTTTTACGCCAATTTTTGAGAGTATAAAAGAAAATTCGCCAATTTGAAACAATGCCAATCCAGTAAGAATAACGGTACGTGGAGGGTATTTTAAAACCGCAACAGCCAATGATGCAATAAGTGTTTTTGATATAAAAACAAACAGCACTAACAATAAAATAATTCCAGCGTTTGTAAAGAAAAAATTGAGGTCAAGCATCATTCCTATTGAAATAAAGAAAATGCTTGTAAACAATACTTTAAATGGAATAATGGTACCTGTTGCTTGATGGCTATATTCGGATTCTGAAATAATTAAACCCGCCAAAAAAGCCCCTAATGCTAATGACAAACCTGCTTCAGCAGTAATAAAAGTTACTATAAAACAGATACTTATTGTTGTTAACAAAAATAATTCCTTGCTTTTTGTTCTTACTACTCGAAGTAAAAGCCAAGGCACCAAATATCTAGCGCTAACATAAGTGAAAATAATGACCAAAACAGTCTTGAATAACAACATTGCTACTTCCATTCCAATATTACTGTCTTGACCAGCCATTATCGGCGTTACAAGCATCATTGGAACAACAATAATATCTTGAAATATTAGAATCCCCAATACATTTCTACCATGAGGCTCTGATATTTCATTTCTATCTTGTAATATTTTTAAAACAATTGCTGTGCTTGAGAGTGAAAAAAGAAATCCAACAAAAACAGATTCTCCCCATGAGAAATCTAAAAAATGATAAATTATTGTAGCTAATATAACAGAAACACCCACTTGAATAAAACCACCGATTAAAACCGTTTTTCGCATGGTGATTAATTGCTTCAACGAAAGTTCCATACCAATTACAAAAAGCAATAAGATGACCCCAATTTCTGCAATAACTTCAATCTCATGAACCTCTCTTATGAGCCCAATTCCAAAAGGTCCAATAAGCAAGCCTGTTAATAAAAATCCAATAATTGAAGGTATTTTATACCGTTGTAAAAAATACACAACTACTACTGAAAAACCCAGTAGAATTATAATGTCTTGTAGTAATGGTAAATGCATTTATTTTGCTTTTTTATAACCTGTTTTAGTTAGATGTGTATCCATTATTATAGAAACACAAACTTCCTTATGTATTCTTTTTTACCTTATTTAATAGTTTCATCTATCTAAATTTCTTGAAATGTTAGTTGCAAATTTCGCTTTCAATCCTATTTATCCCAAATTATAGATATAACTTCTTTGCTGTATTTTTAATATACTTTAAGATGATTACATCTGTAATATTTCCAGTTAGACTATTTCCAAGAAATTTTTGTTTTTATTGTTAAAAAGAATATTAGATTTTTTAAAAAAAATTAATTAATAATGGTAGGTTTTTTTCTCAAATCAGTATTAAAAACCAACGCAAATTGCATATACCATTTACCAAAATTCTTTAATTGTTGATGCATCATTCCCGCTTGTAAACTTATACTTTTGTTAAATTGATAGCCCAAAGCTCCAAACAACCTATTTCTATCAAAAAAATCTTTTTTAGTATTCAAAAAAATCTCCTCGTATAAACCTAAAAAGAGTGTTCCTGTTTCAATTTTTGGTTTATTAAGAGGAATAAATAACATGATGCGATAACGAAAACGGGTTTTAAAATTTTGGTTTACCCAACGTTGTTCAAAGCGATACCTGTGTTCAAGTTTTACTCTTCCAATTTTATTTGTTAAAATAAATTGTTGCCAAATACGATGCTCTTCTACTTCTGGCGAATTTTGATCAGAGTCAAAAACAAAAGAGGGAATATATGCGTATCCTGCTGTTACAGTTGCTCTATCAGAAAAATGATAATTAAGCCCTGTTCTTAATAGTAACTGTTCTGTATTATTTGGAGTTATTGTATGGTTTCTATATTGTATTTCAGAATGAATACTAAATTTGTCACTCACCTTATTTGTGCCAAAGTACATCATCCAATTTCCAACTTTATCCTCTTGAGAAATACTAATAAAAGGAAGCAGAAGTATTAATAATAAAATACCTCTGCTAATTAATTGACTTTTGATCATAGTTTATAACATTTCTACTTTTCCAGAAGATAAAGAATATACACCACCAACAATCTGTATTTCACCTTTTTCTTCCATTTCCTTTAAAATCGGACTTTTCTCGCGGATCCTATCTATTGTAAGTTGCACATTAATAGCAATTGTTTTGTCAACAAACTCTTTGTTTGATGAATTTTTTTCGCCGCTAACATCTTTAGAAGCAAGTTCTACTGCTGGTTTAATTTTAGCTAGCAGTTCAGTAATATTACCAAGTTCAACACCATCGCAAGCAGCTTTTACTGCACCACAAGATTCATGACCTATTACTAAAACTAATTTACTTCCTGCTACTTTACACGAATATTCTATACTGCCAAGAATATCTACATTCTCAAAATTTCCCGCAACTCTCGCAACAAATACATCGCCAATACTTTGGTCAAAAACTATTTCAATTGGAACTCTTGAATCTATACAAGATAAAATTACCGCTTTTGGATATTGCCCAGATTCTGTTTGTTTTACTTGTGATAAATAATCTACTTTTTCGGTTTCAGATTGTGTAAAACGTTTATTTCCCTCTAATAAATCTGACAAAACACTTTCTGGTGTTAAACTGTCCTGATTCTCTTTTGTTATTGTTGATGTTCTTATTGGTGTTGATGTTGTTTCAGTGTTTATAGTAGTATCTGGTTTCTTGTCATTGCAAGAAGTAATAGCAAACATCATTAGAGTTACTATTGGAATAAAAAATAATTTTTTCATGTTTTAAAATTTAAATTAATATTTGTACTGTTTATTTTTGATATAATTTACTTTAATTTGGGTCGAGATCTTATTACCTAATTTGTTTCTGATTTTATTAATTTTTTAGTTAATACGAAAAATCTCCAAATACCTACGGATTTTGAGTTCTGTTTTTTAACCATAGTTTCCCTCTATAGCATATTTCTTTTTTACATTATAGTTTCTTTCATTTATAAATTTGTTTTTATTATTATTAAAATTATTAGTTATTTTTTAAAAAACCTGAACTTTTCCGGAAGATAAATAATATACCCCTCCAATAATTTGTATTTCTCCTTTAGCTTCCATTTCTTTTAGAATAGGGCTTTTTTCGCGAATCCTATCTATTGTAAGCTGTACATTAAGAGCAATTGTTTTGTCAACAAACTCTTTGTTTGATGAATCCTTCTCTCCTTCAACTTGTGTTGAGGCTAACTTAACTGCAGGTGTAATTTTAGAGAGCATTTCGGTAATGTTACCAAGTTCCACACCATCGCAAGCAGCTTTTACTGCACCGCAAGATTCATGACCCAATACAAATACTAATTTACTTCCAGCTACTTTACAAGAGTATTCTATACTACCGAGAATGTCTACATTCTCAAAATTTCCTGCAACTCGCGCAACAAATACATCGCCAATACTTTGGTCAAAAAGCAACTCTACTGGAACTCTTGAATCGATACAAGATAAAATTACAGCCTTAGGGAATTGTCCTGCTTCTGTTTGCTTTACTTGTGCTAAATAATCTACAGTTTCATTTTTAGCCTGTATAAAACGATTGTTACCTTCAACTAAATCTGCTAAAACACTTTTTGGCGTTAATGCATCCTGATTTTCTTTTGTTAATGTTGTTGTTCTCATTTGTTTTAATTTATATGCTAATATAACCTATAGAGTTAATTAGCGTTTGTTCTTAATATTTTGTTCTTATTTTTAAGACTCTAAACTTTTACCATTTTCTTTAATCCAAGCAATACTTTCATCAAAAGTTTTGAAAATTTGATCTTTTGGTATTAAATCTGGAATAATATCAATTTGCTCTAACATATATTTAGGCTGCTCAATAATATTTACAAGTAATATTTTTTTACCTTCTTTTACCAAATCAATCAATACATCCTCAAGAGCATATAAGCCAGATTGATCAATATATTGCATCCTTCCCATTCTAATAATAATAGTTGTGGCAGTAGCTGGTATTTGACCCATTATTTGCTGAAAGTCGCTTGTTGACCCAAAAAACAAGGGTCCTTTTATATGTTTAATAAAAACTTTTTCTTTTAGTTCTTCCGGGAAAAATTTTTCATCTGCCCAAGTTTTTTCTTTTTTAAGAGATTTTACATCGGAGCGTTCTGCGGTTAAATCTCCAATTCTTTTCATAAACATTAATGATGCCATTACCAAACCAATACCAACTGCGTAAACAAGGTTCCAAACAGAAGATAATACTAGTACTACAATCATAATAATTACTTCTGGTTTTGGCATATATGGGATTGCTTTTAATCCTTTATAATCCATAACTCCAATACCAACTGTTATTAATATACCCGCTAAAACAGCCGCAGGGATTTGAGACGCTATTGGACCTAATACTAATAAAATAATAAGCAATAAAACACCCGCAATCATACCAGACAATCTAGTTTTTCCACCTGCATTAATATTAACTACAGTCCTAATTGTAGCTCCTGCACCAGGAATACCGCCAAAAATAGCTGCAATTGTATTACCGATTCCTTGCCCAATTAATTCTTTATTAGGTTTGTGTTTTGTCTTAGTCATATTATCTGCCACAACAGATGTTAATAAAGAATCTATAGCACCTAACAAGGCTAAAGTCAGTGCCGTAAATATATATGGCGTAATATTTCCTAAACTAAAACTACTAAAAATATCGAGATTTGGTATAGGTAAACCGCTCGGTATTTCTTCAATAGGTCTATAGTCTAACCCAAAACCAATTGCAACTCCAGACATAACCAACAATGCAACTAATGTACTTGGAACTGCAGTAGTTATCCGTTTAAACCCAAAAATTATTATTATTGTTCCTAAGGCTAATAATACTTCTAACCAAACAATATTATTTAATGCTCGTGGCAATACAGTAATAGTTCCTAATACACCTGAAGCCTCTTTTCCTGCTAAAGTTTGAGATTCTTTTAAAATTTGTTCTTGCGAAATAAATTCTGCACGCTTAACCGTTTCTTTAAAATCTTCTATTACTAAAATTCCATCACCCGCTTCTTCTTTTAAAATATTGTCTAAAATAATTTCTTTGGCATGTGGTTTAAATTGATTTACAAATTCAGTGTCTTCTTTTGGGTAATAACCAACAGAAGGTAAAATTTGAGTTACCAAAATTATAACTCCAATGGCAGTCATAAATCCAGAAACTACAGGGTAAGGTATGTATTTAATATATTTTCCTAAACCTATTAATCCAAGAGCAACTTGCATTAAACCGGCTAATATAAAAACAGTAAGTATGGTTGGTAAGGCTTTTGAAACATCGCCATCAAAAGCAGCTAAAATTCCTGCTATTACTACCATACTAACGGCAGTCATCGGTGCTGTTGGACCAGATATTTGAGTGTTTGTGCCTCCAAACAGGGCGGCGAAAAAACTTACAAATATAGCTCCATAAAGTCCTGCACTTGGTCCAAGACCAGAACTTACACCAAAGGCCAATGCTAGTGGTAATGCAACAATTCCAGCGGTAATTCCGCCAAACATATCACCTTTAAAGTGTTTAAAATTAAATGGGTTTTTCATTTGTCTTTTTATTAAGTCATTTTATTAATTATTTCAAAAAGTTGAAAATAAGTTTTGTGTAAAATACTGTAATTATATTTTCATCCTCTGTTTTGTTTGTTAAGGCCGGTATATGATCTGCAAAATATTTTTGCTGGTGAGCGCCTTCTATAACCGTTGAAATAAGCATATGAGAAAAAGAGCAATCTGGATTAAATTCTAAAACGATATCGCTAACTCTTTTTACAACATTTTCATATGCTTTAAAAAATCCCTTACGATTTTCTTCATCTACATTTATTGTATGATATGTTTTAATAGATTCTGAAAAAATAATTTTACTTAAAATCACTTCATTAATATGTGAAAACGAGTTGTCAATCAATACTGGTTTTGTTAGTATTTCTATAGATTTTAATAATTTTTCTTTTGATGAAGAAATATTAGTAGTTGCAAAAATAATTCGATATTCAGTCCAAGCCCAATACCAACTTGTTAAATAAATTAGCAACAAATGTTTGTTTTTAAAATAGCGATAAATGGAACTTTCTGGCGATTCTATTAAAACGCCTAATTTTTTAAACGTAAATGCTTCAAACCCAATTTTATCTATAAGTACAATACTCTTAGAAATTATACTTCTCCCTAAATCAGAAGAATCAGGGTTTTTGAAGTGTAAATTAGAGTTAATTTCTAATTGTATGTTTAAGCTTTTCATCAACTTTATTTAATTCGACTGTAAAGATAATAGTATTACTATCACACTTGCAAGTATTACTTTAATTATTTTTTGTGCATCCTGTTTTATTTAAACACCTAATTGTTTGTTAATGCTCTCTTAACATTAGGTTAACATTAGGGTTGGTTATTTGCAACTACAAAAACTAATACTATTATAAAAATGATTAAAGTATTACTTGCATCGGCTGTAACAATACTATTTACTCTTTTACCCACCCAATCTCAAGAATTGGGAAGTATAAAGTTTGGTAAAGGAATGGTTAACTATGTTGCAAAAGATAGTACTTGGAGTGTGAAATTTTCGCCAAGAATACAAATGCTTTCTTCAATAAACTGGAAGTATAATGGAAGCGAATTTGGAAAAGAAAATACAAGTTTTTTAATTCGTAGAGCGCGATTTAAATTTAGCGGCTTTGCGTTTTCTCCAAAATTGAAATACAAACTAGAATTAGGTTTATCAAATAGAGACATTGCTGGAGGTTCTAAATATACAGGCAATGCTCCAAGGTACATTATAGACGCCGTTGTAAAGTGGAATTTTTATCAAAATTTTGTTTTATGGGCAGGTCAAGCCAAATTGCCAGGAAATAGAGAGCGTATTATTTCTTCGGGAAGTTTACAATTGGTAGATAGGTCTCTTTTAAATTCCAATTTTAATATTGATAGAGATTTAGGAATACAACTTAGACACCATTTTAAACTATCAGAGAAATTTGTTGTGAGAGAAATTTTTTCTATCGCTCAAGGTGAAGGGCGAAATGTTGTTACTGGTAATTTAGGTGGGCATCAATATACTGGGCGCTTAGAGTTTTTACCGTTTGGAACTTTTAAAAGTAAAGGAGATTATACCGGTAGTTCTTTAGAGAGAGAGCCAAAACCTAAACTAGCAGTAGGTGTTTCGTATGATTTAAATCGAAACGCAGTAAAAACCTTAAGTAACAGGGGGCTTTATATGGTTACAAACAACGGCTATTTTGAAACAGACATTAAAACCTTATTTATAGATGCCATTTTAAAATACAAAGGGTTTTCTTTTATGGCTGAATATTCTAAAAGAACGGCAGACGATCCAATAGCAAAAAATTCTGATGGTACCGTTACAGGCCTAGTTGTTAGAGAGGGGAATGGTATTAATCTACAATCTGGTTATTTGTTTTCTAAAAATTGGGAATTAACAGGAAGGTTTTCGTCAGTTAATATCGTAAATAAAGACCTTAGTAATCAATATACACTTGGGTTTTCTAAATACTTTGTAGGTCATAAACTTAAAATTCAATCAGATTTAAGTTATCTTGAACTTAATTCCCTTGGAAATAACTTAATGTATAGACTTCAATTTGAAGTTCACTTTTAAACGTAAACCATAACATTTACATAACATAGGTTTTAATTAATAAATCTATTTTTACACTTATAAATAAATTCAAATTATGGACAATATTTACTTATTTATGGTTATTGCACTCGCCGTTTTAGCGGTTGCCGACTTGGTGGTTGGTGTGAGTAATGACGCGGTAAATTTTTTAAACTCAGCAATAGGTTCTAAAGCAATTTCGTTTAGAACCATTATGATTGTTGCGAGTTTAGGTATCGCATTTGGAGCAATTTTCTCTAGCGGAATGATGGAAGTTGCCCGTAAAGGAATCTTTAATCCTAGTATGTTTAACTTCGATAATATTATGGTCATTTTTATGGCGGTAATGATTACCGATATTTTGCTCCTCGATTTTTTCAATACCTTAGGAATGCCAACTTCAACTACCGTTTCTATTGTATTTGAATTATTAGGTGCAGCAGTAGCTATTGCGTTGATTAAAATTGGTGCAGATGGTGGAAGTTTTTCTGATGTTACAAATTATATTAACACTACTAAAGCAACACAAATTATTTTTGGAATACTATTATCTGTAGTTGTCGCATTTTCTGTAGGAGCATTTGTACAATATGTTTCTCGTTTATTACTTTCTTTTAATTTTGAAAAAAAAGCAAATTGGGTAGGCGCCTTATTTGGAGGTGTTGCTTTAACAGCCATGGTATATTTCATTTTAATGAAAGGAATTAAAGGTGCTGAAATAGCAAAACAGCCTTTTGATATTATTGGCGGTGCAACAATCAAAGACTTTTTAGAACATAATGTACTCGCTATCGTTTCAGTTAGTTTTGTTGTTTGGTCTATACTATCTTATGTTTTTATAACTGTTTTAAAAACCAATATTTATAAGTTAATTATTCTTGTTGGTACATTCGCTTTAGCCTTGGCTTTTGCAGGTAATGATTTGGTAAACTTTATTGGAGTGCCTATTGCTGCATGGCAATCTTATGAAGCTTGGGTTGGTACAGGAGTTCCTGCAACAGAGTTTATGATGGATGTGTTAGGTAAAAAAGTCGCAACCCCAACATTACTATTATTCATAGCAGGAATGATAATGGTTTTAACTTTATGGTTTTCAAGTAAATCAAGAAATGTATTAAAAACATCGTTAGATTTAGCATCACAAGGTGAAACAAAAGAGCGTTTTCAACCAAATTTCTTATCTAGAGGTTTAGTTAGAGGCGCCATGATGACCACAAAATATTTGGCTATCATCACTCCAAAATCTTTTCAAAATAAAGCGGACAAACAATTTGAAAAACCTGTAATTGAATTAACACAAGGAAAAACACATGAGTTACCTGCTTTTGATATGGTACGTGCCGCTGTTAACTTAATGGTTGCTGGGGTTTTGATTTCTATTGCAACCTCTTATAAATTACCTTTATCTACCACCTATGTTACTTTTATGGTGGCAATGGGTACTTCATTAGCCGATAGAGCTTGGGGAAGTGAAAGCGCCGTTTATAGAGTGGCCGGTGTTTTAAATGTAATAGGAGGGTGGTTCGGAACTGCAATTACAGCCTTTATTGCTGCTGCAGTTGCTGCTTTTTTAATCAACTGGAATAAAGAAGTGATGATTCCTATTTTATTGTTAGTCGCTGTATTTTTATTGGTTAGAAATTCAATAAAACACATTAACGATAAAAAAGAAACCAAAGCTGAAGACCTTTTGATTAGAGTTGAAAGTAAATCTGTACAAGGTGTGATTGAAGAAAGCGCAGATACTATTTCTAAAGTATTGAAAAGAGTTAGTAAAATTAATGAAAACACCATCAACGGCTTAATTAATCAGGATTTATCTTTACTAAAAAAAGGTAGAAAAACGGTTGCTAAATTAGAAACTGAAATTGAAGATTTGCAAAATAATATTTTCTACTTTATTAAAAATTTAGAC
Organism: uncultured Lutibacter sp.; assembly: GCA_964619615.1. Lineage (GTDB taxonomy): Bacteria > Bacteroidota > Bacteroidia > Flavobacteriales > Flavobacteriaceae > Urechidicola. The sequence continues at coordinate 10,563 of CAZUFO010000051.1, forward strand.
GAAACATCTGTGAGTGCCAGCACTTTTTACATGTCTGTTATGGGTGATTTACAAGACATTGCACAGTCTGTTGGGTTTATTTCTAAAGTAAGTCATAAACACATTAACAACAATCATAAAGGGTTGAAGAAAAATCAATCAAAAGAATTGAAGAAAATTGATAAAGATTTATGTGCTCTATTTGTGAAAACACGAGCCGCTTTTGATTTACGTGCTTTTGATCAGATTGCAAATTTATTAGAAGAAAAACAAGCCTTATTAGATACCGTTTCTAAATATGCTCAAATACAAGTTGAACGAACAAGAACTACAGAATCTAGCCCTAAGAATACAACGCTTTACTTTAGTATTTTGTTAGAAACTGAAGATTTGATTAAAGCAACAATGAGTTTATTAGAACTATACGCTGCAAAAAAGTAGCAAACAAAATTTATTGCAATTAAAAAGCCTCAACGAATATTCTGTTGAGGCTTTTTGTCTTTAATGCCGGTTTTTTGTCAGCGACAATTATTTATAAAGCCTTTTTTGGTGCAATACTTTAAATACAAATATTATTTTATTATCGATAATAAAATGAATTGAAAATGGAAATTGCTTCATATTTGCAATTCGAATGTTTCTGTATCTTATTTGAAAATGTAATGGATTCTTTTCAATTTCATTTATTTTTTCTAAAAAAGAGTGATGGAATTTATTCGCTAATTCTTTCGAATTATTTTCATAATATCTATTTCCTTTCTCAAAATCTTTTAAGGAGTCTTCGGCAAACCTAATTGTATAGTTCATTAACGAATAATTCGTTTTAAAAATTCAGATTTACTAAAAGACTTTAATTTTCCTGTTTCATATTTCTCTAACAATTCATCCATCATTAGTTTATATTCATCAGTCAATTCAAAATCATTAGATTTTTTCTTTAAAATATACTCCATATAGTTTTTAAGCTTTCTACCTTCTCTCTCGGCTTGTAATTGGAGTAAAGCAATAGTTTCACCATCTAAAGATATTTCCTTTCTAATCTTATTACGTAACATATCTATTTAATTTACGTGTAATATACGTATAAAATACGATACTTTTTTTTTATATATAAAAAGCCTCAACGAATATTCTGTTGAGGCTTTTGTCTTTTGAGATTGATAATAGTCTTTATGATCCGCACATATCGCAATCATCTGGGTTGTTTTGCGAAGCAATTAACATTGCTTTTAACTCTTCAGCTGATAATGGATCTTCTTCTTTCTTCGTATTTGAAACTGTAAACTGAGTAGCATTTACAGCAGATTTTGTTCTTAAATAATACATTCCTGTTTTTAAGCCACTTTTCCAAGCGTAGAAATGCATTGACGTTAATTTAGAATAGTTAGCATCTTGCATAAACAAGTTCATAGATTGAGATTGATCCACAAAATAACCTCTTTGACGTGCCATATCAATAATATCGCGCATGCTTAATTCCCAAACAGTTTTATACAACTCTTTTAATTCTTGTGGAATTGCTTCAATATGTTGAATAGATCCGTTTGCACGCATAATATCTTCTTTCATATTATTGTCCCACAAACCTAATTCTACTAAGTCTTCTAATAAATGTTTGTTCACCACAATAAATTCACCAGACAATACTCTACGGGTATAAATATTAGATGTATATGGTTCAAACGCTTCGTTATTGCCTAAAATTTGAGAGGTTGATGCTGTTGGCATCGGCGCCACTAATAATGAGTTTCTAACGCCGTGTTTTACCACTTGCTTACGTAGTTTTTTCCAATCCCAACGTCCGCTTAACTCATCTTCAGAAACGTTCCACATATTAAATTGGAATTCTCCTTCACTCATTGGCGACCCTTTAAATGTTGAATACGGTTCTTTTGCTTTTGCCATTTCCATTGATGATGTAACAGCAGCAAAATAAAGTGTTTCGAATATTTCTTGGTTCAACACCTTCGCTTCATCAGAAGTAAAAGGCATTCTTAATAATATAAACGCATCTGCCAAACCTTGAATTCCTAAACCAATTGGACGGTGACGGAAATTTGAATTCTCCGCTTCTTTTACCGGATAATAATTTCTGTCAATTACGGTGTCTAAATTTCGAGTAACCTTTTTAGTTACGTCAAATAGTTTTTTATGGTTGAAAAATTTCTTTCCATCTTTATCTTCAGAAATAAACATAGAAACCGCAATAGAGGCTAAGTTACAAACAGCAACCTCATCTTTAGCGGTGTATTCCATAATTTCTGTACACAAGTTTGAAGAACGAATCGTTCCTAAATTCTTTTGATTTGATTTTCTGTTTGCTGCATCTTTATACAACATGTATGGATTTCCTGTTTCAATTTGCGCTTCAAGAATTTTCTCCCACAACTCGCGAGCTCTAATTGTTTTGCGCCCTTTTCCTACTTTTTCGTACCCTTTATATAATTTTTCAAACTCATCACCGTAGGTGTCAAATAAATGCGGACATTCATTTGGGCACATCAATGTCCATTCAGCATCTTCTTGCACACGTTTCATAAATAAATCTGGAATCCACATGGCATAAAATAAATCGCGCGCACGCATTTCTTCCTTTCCAGTATTTTTTCTTAAATCTAAGAAATCAAACACATCAGCATGCCAAGGTTCAATATACATTGCGAAAGAACCTTTACGTTTCCCTCCTCCTTGATCTACATAACGAGCCGTATCATTATACACTTTTAACATCGGTACAATTCCGTTAGAAGTACCGTTTGTACCTCTAATATAAGATCCTGTTGCTCTAACATTGTGAATAGAAAGTCCGATTCCACCTGCAGATTGTGAAATTTTAGCAGTTTGCTTCAACGTATCGTAAATACCATCAATACTATCGTCTTGCATTTGTAATAAGAAACAAGAAGACATTTGTGGTTTTGGTGTTCCTGCATTAAATAATGTTGGAGTTGCGTGGGTAAAGAATTTCTTACTCATTAATTCGTACGTAGCAATTGCTTCATCCAAATCATTTAAATGAATTCCTATTGCCACACGCATTAACATGTGCTGAGGTCTTTCTGCTATTTCTCCATTAATTTTTAATAAATAAGAACGTTCTAGCGTTTTAAACCCGAAATAATCGTAGTTAAAATCTCGGTTATAAATAATGGTAGAATCTAATTTTGCTGCGTTATCTTGAATCACTTTATAAGTGTCGTCTGCAATTAACGGTGCTTTTTTTCCTGTTCTAGGGTTTACATAATAATATAAATCATCCACCACTTCAGAGAATGTTTTCTTAGTATTCTTATGTAAGTTAGACACTGCAATTCTGGCTGCTAACTTTGCAAAATCGGGGTGTTGCACGGTCATTGTAGCAGCGGTTTCGGCAGCAAGATTGTCTAATTCTGAAGTGGTAACTCCGTCATATAAACCTTCAATTACTCGCATGGCAACTTTGGTTGGGTCTACCAATTTATTTAATCCGTAACATAATTTACGAATTCTTGCCGTGATTTTATCGAACATTACTGGTTCTTTTCTACCGTCTCTTTTTGCTACGAACATGTCTTTTTAGTTGTTTTAAGTAGTTACTTTTAAAGCCGAAGCCTTAAAAATTTAGTTAGTTGTTGTTTTCCTTTTAGTTTTTCAACCATTAGGATTTAAAATATAGTATTCCTTTAAAAGGAAACGTGCGGGGTTCTCTTTATCCTAAGAATAAAAAGTAATTATCGTTGACTTTTAAAAGTCATCATCAAAAGAAATACTACCAGTTCCACCAGATTTTACGC
>CAZUFO010000052.1:0-14303 GCA_964619615.1 uncultured Lutibacter sp.
AATACATTTTTACGGTTTCAAATAATTCTAAACCGATTAATACATTAAAGAATAAACCAAAAACTTCACTCATTTCATCTAAACTAATTAATAAGTTTTGGTCGTGCTCCCTTACGAAAAAATCTAAATATAAAGCATACATTAATTCTACAGTACCTGCTATAACAACAACTGCCATTAAAACGGTTAAGGATATAATTATAAATTTCTCAAAATATTTAATTGCTTTAGTCATTCTAATTTATATTGTTTAATGTTAATTTTTCGTTTTATGCCACATAACGGTAAGATAAACTCAGTTTCAATTGGTTTTATCGTCCGATAAGCGAAGTAAGTCTTTTTTTATGAGAAAGTCAATTATTAAAGTTAAACTTCTGTAGCTCTACTCAAAAAAGCATCGGGTAAAGATTTCTTCGTTTTTACGCCTAGTTTTTTAATTTTTTCTACACTCGTGATAAGATTTCCTTTCCCATCCACTAGTTTATTCATTGCAGATGAATAATCTTTTTTTGCATCGTCCAACTTTTTTCCAACACCTCTTAAATCTTCTAAAAATCCTGCAAACTTATCGTATAAAGCACCTGCTTGTCTTGCAATTTCCATGACATTTTTCTTTTGATCTTCCTGTTTCCAAATAGAAGAAACTGTACTTAAAGTTGCAAGAAGCGTAGAAGTAGTAACCAGCACCACATTTTTATCGAAAGCTTCTAAATATAGCTTATCATTTTCGTTTAAGGCAATAAGTAAAGCTGCTTCAATTGGGACAAACATCAACACATAATCAGGCGTTTTAATGCCATATAAATCTTGGTATCTTTTCTCACCTAATTCCTTTATATGCTTCCGAATACTGACAATATGTTTTTTTAAATGTGCTATTTTGGTATCTTCATTTTCAGCGCTATAATAACCTTCATAAGCAGTTAAAGAAACTTTAGAATCTACAATTAAATGTTTATTGTCAGGTAGATTTATAATGAAATCGGGTTTTTTTAGATTTTCATCTTCATCTCTATAACCGCCTTGGGTTGTGTAGTGAACCCCATTTTTAAGCCCCACTTTTTCAAGAATGATTTCCAGCTGCACTTCGCCCCAATCTCCTTGCGCTTTAGAATCTCCTTTTAAAGCATTGGTAAGATTGATAGCTTCTTTACTCATTTGTTGATTCAACGTTCTTAATCCTTCTAATTGTTGTTTTAATGCGGAGTGCATTCCCACACTTTCTTTTTGAGATTTCTCTACTTTCTCTTCAAAAAGTTCTATTTTTTTCTGAAGAGGGTTTAATAATAAATCTAAATTCTCTTTATTTTGTTTGGTAAATTTTGTTGAGTTTGATTCTAATATTTCTGTTGCTAAAACTTTAAACTCTTGGGTAAATTTTTCTTGTAAATTTTCAACTTCTTGTTTGTTGTCTTGAAGTTTTACTTTTAAATGTTCTAAATCTGATATCTTTCTAGTCAGATCAATAGTAACATCCTGGTTTTCTTTTCGAAGTAATTCTATATCTTCATCAAGTTTTATTATAGCATTTTCTTTAAGTGAATTGCTTTCTTTTTGAGAAATCAACTGTGCATTTAATGCCGAAGTATCTTTTTCGTGTTTTAACTTTGAAATGAGTTTTCCAACAAAAAAACCGATTAACAAGAAAATAAGTGCGACTAAAATGATTGTTAGCGTAAGATTCATGAAACTAAAATTTAGTTTATAAAATTAAGAGTTTTATATTTGCGAGCATAAAAAATGGAAGTATTTTTTAATAGGCTAATTAGGCGGCAGAAACACACATGAAAATTATATCAAAATTTATTTTCACGAAACTTATGGGGTGGAAATTGGTTGGAACGTTTCCAACTAATATTAAAAAATACGTGATTATTGGCGCGCCTCACACAAGTTATTTAGACTTTTTATTGGGCGTTTTGGTTAGAAGTATTACAGGTGAAAAAATAAATTTTATTGGTAAAGTCTCACTTTTTAAACCGCCATTTGGATTTGTTTTTAGAAGTTTGGGCGGAACTCCTGTTGATAGATCAAAAAACAATAATTTAGTGGATGCGATTGTGCAAATTTTTGATAGTAAAAAAGAATTTCGATTGGCATTATCTCCAGAAGGTACCCGAAAAAAAGTTGACAAATGGAAAACAGGCTTTTATTACATTGCAAAAGGAGCCAACGTGCCAATTATAATGTTCACTTTTGATTTTGGCAACAAACAAGTTGAATTATCAAAGCCCTTTTACCCAACAAATAACAAAGAAAAGGACTTTGAGTATTTCTATAATTTTTATAAAGATATTAAAGGGAAGAGCCCTGAAAACGGAGTTAGTTGTTATCCTTTATAAAATGGCAACTTTACAATAGTTGCAGGAATTGTTTTTTTCCGAACCTGAATATAAATTTTTGTATCTCTTTTAAAATGTTCTTTAGTTACATAACCCAAACCAATTCCTTTTTTTAAACTCGGACTCATAGTGCCAGAAGTTACGATACCAATTTTAGTACCATCTACATCAACAATAGGGTAGTCGTGCCTTGGAACACCACGCTCATCTAATTCAAAAGCAACTAGTTTACGAGTTACTCCATTTTCTTTTTGAGTTTTTAATGCTTCGCTATTTACAAAGTCTTTGGTGAATTTGGTAATCCAACCCAAACCTGCTTCAATAGGTGAAGTAGTGTCGTTTATATCGTTTCCGTATAAACAATAGCCCATTTCTAAACGCAACGTATCTCTCGCTGCTAAACCAATTGGTTTGATACCGAAATCGGCACCTGCTTCAAAAACTTTGTCCCAAACTTGTTGCACTTCATCGTTTTTACAATAAATTTCAAATCCACCTGAACCCGTATAACCAGTTGCAGAAATAATTACATTTTCGATACCAGCAAAATCACCCACTTTAAATTTATAAAATGGAATAGCTGATAAATCAACCGAAGTGATAGATTGCATGGCTTCAATGGCTTTTGGGCCTTGAATAGCCAATAAAGAATAGGTTTCCGAAATATTTTTCATTTCCGCTCCAATAGATTCGTTGTATTTGGAAATCCAATTCCAATCTTTATCTATATTTGATGCGTTTACCACTAATAAATAAGTGTGTTCTTTTATTCTGTAGCAGATCAAATCATCAATAATTCCACCAGTTTCATTAGGAAAACAAGAATACTGCGCATCACCTAATGCTAATTTAGATGCATCGTTTGAGGTTACTTTCTGAATTAATGCTAAAGCATTTTCGCCTTCAATCAAAAATTCACCCATGTGCGAGACATCAAAAACACCTACTCCTTTTCTAACGGTTTCGTGTTCTATATTAATTCCTTCGTATTGTACGGGCATATTATAACCTGCAAAAGGAACAATTTTAGCACCTAATGTTTCGTGAACTGTTGTTAATGCAGTATTTTTCATTATTGTTTGTTTTGTTATAATGTAGTGTTTAAAGTTGAAATGTAAAAATCCTCATCAACTATAAAAGTGGTTATTTCTGTATTCATTTTTAATTTTTGAATGCTCGTTGTAGGTAAAATCCATTTTATTTCATCACCGATATACACTTTTATTGGCATTGTAAAACTTGGGATACAATTTGTCCATTTATACGAAACTTCAGCTCCACTAATTGAGTATTCAAATTTTGGAAGTCTAGGGTTTCTTAAATATTGATTAAAAAACGGAACTAAATCAACACCCATTTCTTTGGCAATAAAATCTTCGATTTGTTTTGTTGTTACTGTCTGATGGTAAAATTCTTTATTTAACCCTCTTAAAACAGATCGCCATTTTTCATCATCGTTTGTTATTTGTCTTAGCGTATGCAAAAGACTAGCGCCTTTATTGTAAACATCTGCACCTGGCGTATTTACATTATAAGGTCCAATCATTGGTTTTTTATTTCCAATGCGTTTTCTTTGGCTCATTACATATGCTGTTCCTAAATCTTTTCCGAAATGGTATTCTAAATATAAGTTTTCTGAATAGGTAGTAAAGGATTCGTGAATCCACATATCTGCCATATCTTTATACGTAATATTATTTGCAAACCATTCATGTCCAGATTCATGAATAATAATATAATCGAATTTCATTCCACCGGGTGCTCTGGATTTACCACGATACCCGTTTTTATAATCATTACCATAAGTTATAGAACTTTGGTGTTCCATTCCTAAATAGGGCACTTCAACCAATTTATAACTATCTTCATAAAACGGATATGGACCAAACCAGTATTCAAATGCTTCTAAAGTTTTTGGAACCTGTTTAAATTGCTCTTTCGCTTTTTCTAAGTTGTAAGACAACACATAATAACTGCAATCTAATTTTCCTTTTTCTCCATCATATCTTTCTGAAAAATGAGCGTAATCTGCAATGTTAATATTTACGCCGTAGTTATTGATTGGATTTACAACTTCCCAAACAAATGTTTTGGTATTGTTATTATTTTGAAGTGTACTTTTTAATCGTCCATTTGCAACGGCAGTTAAATTATCTGGGCAAGTTGCGCGAATAATCATTCCATTATCTGGTTCGTCATACATATGATCTTTACACGGCCACCAAATACTTGCGCCACCACCTTGACTGGCTTGCGCTACAAAATCATTTCCGTTATTATCTTTTTCCCAAACAAATCCATTATCCCAAGGCGGATTATTTGCAATCTTCGGGCTTCCTTTGTAATATATTTTGATGCTATTTTTATCGCCAATTATTTGCGTTTTATCTAAAGTAATATAATATGCATTTCCATCTCTTGTAAAAGACAATTCACTATTGTTTTGCACAACGCTAGTTATTTCCATTGGTGGTTGCAAATCAATTTGCATTAATTGATTTACTGACAACACTTCATATTGGATGGTATTACTACCACTTAAACTTTTATTTTCAATATCAACAGTAACATCTAAATCATAGTGTTTTAAATCCCACCAAATTCTTTCTGGAGTAATTGAACCTCTAATAGTATCTTGATGTGTAAATACTTTTGTTTGCGAAAAGCCAGTAATAGTTAGAAATAAAAATAAAATAACTTTTGTGAAGTTGAAGTTGTTATGCATTACTTTCAATATTTTAAAATGAAAAATTAAGGACGAAATATACCAATTAATTAAATGCTAAATTAGACTTTAACATATTGTGTTTGAAAAATAGGGATGCGGTAAACTTGTTGTTAAGCGAATAATAAATTCCTAATAAAAATAAAAAAACCCAAGATTGAATTCAACCTTGGATTTAATTTTTTAAGCATCTGATAATTTTATTTTGAATATCAGGTGTAAACTATTTTAAGCTTTTTGTGGAGCCATAAATTTATATACAATTCCTGCTAAAAGAGTTCCAACAATTGGTGCAACCCAGAATAACCATAATTGTCCCATTGCATTTGCTTCTGCAAAAATTGCAACTGCAGTACTTCTTGCTGGGTTTACTGATGTATTGGTAACAGGAATGCTAATTAAATGAATTAATGTTAAAGCCAATCCAATTACCATTCCTCCAAATCCTGGAGAAGCATTTTTATGTGTAGCGCCTAATATTACAATCAAAAACATGAATGTCATCACAATTTCAGTAACTAATGCTCCTATAATTCCATAGTTTACACCGTAAACATCCGCATCATAAAAGTTAGTTGCAAAAGCACCCATATCTGTTCCTACTCCTGTAAAAGTTGCTGAACTACTTACAATTAAATATAAGATTCCTACACCAACAGCACCTCCTAATACTTGAGCACCCATATAAGGTAATAAGTCTTTTTTGTCAAACCTGCCTCCAGCCCATAATCCGATCGAAACTGCTGGATTAAAATGCCCTCCAGAAATGTGTCCTAAAGCATACGCTCCTGTTAATACGGTAAGACCAAAAGCTAAGGAAACTCCAACGAGCCCAATTCCAACTCCTGGAACTCCTGCTGCTAAGACTGCTGCTCCACAGCCACCAAGAACAAGCCATGCTGTTCCAATAAATCCTGCTACTAATTTTTCATTGTTAAAAAAAATTTAAATTAGTAAATAAATGTTTTGACTAATATGTTGAATATGAGTCATATCTTTGAAGCATAAATATAGCAATTAAAATTTTAATGATGTTCATGATATTCATTACAAATTATTCGTGTCAAAAAAGTTATATTCGCACCGTATAAAAAAATAGTATGACTTTAATAAAATCTATCTCTGGAATTAGAGGAACAATTGGTGGTAAAGTAGGTGATAATTTAACTCCTTTAGATGCCGTAAAATTTGCTTCTGCTTATGGAAGTTGGTTGTTGAAAAGAAATTTAACTAAACAAAAACTAACTGTTGTTATTGGTCGTGATGCCCGTATTTCGGGTAAAATGATTAGTTCTTTAGTAGCTAATACATTGGTTGGTTTAGGAATTAATGTCATAGATTTAGGATTGTCGACAACACCAACGGTTGAAATTGCTGTTCCGTTAGAAAATGCAGATGGCGGAATTATTTTAACAGCATCTCATAATCCGAAACAATGGAATGCATTGAAATTATTGAATGAAAAAGGAGAGTTTTTAAATGGTGATGACGGAACACAAATATTAGAAATAGCCGAGAGTAACTTAGTTGAATTTGCGGAAGTTGATGATTTAGGTGCGTATTCTAAAAACAAAACCTATGTAGAGAAACATATAGATGAAGTCTTAAATTTAGAATTGGTAAATATTGATGCTATTAAAAAAGCCAATTTTAAAGTAGTGGTTGACGCTGTAAATTCTACAGGTGGAATTTTTATACCGGCATTATTAGAAAGGTTAGGAGTTGAATGTGTTGAATTGTATTGCGAACCTAATGGACGATTTCCTCATAATCCAGAACCTTTAAAAGAGCATTTAGGAGATATTTCTGCTTTAGTTGTTAAAGAGAAAGCTGATTTAGGTATTGTTGTTGATCCTGATGTTGATCGATTAGCGTTGGTTTGTGAAGATGGTTCTATGTTTGGAGAAGAATACACCTTGGTTGCCTGTGCAGATTATGTGTTGTCAAAAAAGAAAGGAAACACAGTGTCAAACTTATCTTCATCAAGAGCATTGAGAGATGTTACCGAAAAGCACGGAGGAACGTATAAAGCAAGCGCAGTTGGTGAAGTGAATGTAGTGCAATTGATGAAAGATACCAATGCTGTTATTGGCGGTGAAGGTAATGGCGGAATTATATATCCTGCGTCACATTACGGAAGAGATTCTTTGGTTGGTGTCGCTTTGTTTTTATCACACTTGGCAACAGGAAGTAAGTCTTGTAAAGAATTGCGACAAAGTTACCCTAGTTATTTTATGAGTAAAAATAAAATACAATTAACACCACAAATTGATGTTGATAAAATTTTGGAATTGATGGCTGAGAAGTACAAGAACCAAGATGTTTCAACGATTGATGGTGTAAAAGTAAATTTTGAAACAGAATGGGTTCATTTAAGAAAATCCAATACAGAACCTATTATTAGAATATATACCGAAAGCACATCACAAAATAATGCTGATGTATTGGCAGAACGTATTATTTCAGAAATAAAAAAGATGATTGCTTAATGAAGCGAGCATTCAAAAGTTATCTCCCAAGAGAATGACTAATGGTGAACAGCATGTGACCATTAAAAAACAATAACTAAAGACACATGAAAAAAATATTATTCTTACTCGTTTTAGCAATGAGTTCTTCCGTTTTTTCACAAGAAAACTCTGAAGTTGAAAAAAAAGAACGAAAAGGTAATAAAGGAAAAATGTATGTTTTATGGGGGTGGAACCGCGGTTATTTTAGCGATTCTGACATTCATTTTAAAGGTGCAGATTATGACTTTGTACTAAAAGGGGTGGAAGGAAATGATCGAATAACGCCATTTTCAGTAAAAAAATATTTGAACCCAGCAAATATGACAATTCCACAAACTAATTTTAGAATTGGTTATTTTTTTCATGATAATTATACGGTTTCATTAGGTTTAGATCACATGAAATATGTAATGCCAAATTACAAAACCGTACAGATTGAAGGAACTATAAATGCCGGAACTCCTTTCGATGGCGTTTATAATGGGGAAGATATTTTGGTTACAGATCAATTTTTAACGTTTGAGCATACCGATGGATTGAATTATATAAATATTGAAGTAAATAGATTTGATAATTTAAATGAATTACTCAATTTCGAAACAGGATTTATGGATATTAATCTTACTGAAGGTATTGGAGGCGGAGTTATATACCCTAAAACAAATGCTACTTTATTTGGTGGTGATCGTTATGACGATTTTGCCGTGTCTGGATATGGTTTGAGTGCCAAAGTTGGATTGAACCTAACTTTTTGGGATTGCTTCTTTATCCAATCAGATTATAAAGTAGGATATATAAATATGAGTGATATTAAAATATCAGAAAGTTCAGCCGACTCTGCTTCGCAAGATTTCACTTTTTTTGAAGCAACAATAATGTTTGGTGTGCGGTTTCAGTTAGTTAAAACTGATAATTAGGGTTGTTTTTTAAAAATTCATCGAACTTATCTTTATGCTTAAATCGCTTGTGTGTCCAAAAATAATATTGTGGTGCAACTTTTATTTGGCGCTCAACTTCTTTTAGAAATAGGTCCGTAATTTGATAATCAGGATAATCTCTTGGGTTTTCAGCAAGCAACTTAAAAGAGCATTTATAGTAACCTCGTTTTACTTTTGACACCTCGTAAAACACAACAGATTGATTTAATTTTTTCGCAATTTGTTCAGCCCCAGTATGAACGGGTACTTTTATGTTTAAAAAAGTAGACCAATAACGAGTTCCACTTAACTGAGGAGACTGATCACTTACTAAAGCGTTTAACGTAAGAATGCCTTTTTTTTCGTTTTCTTCATAGGTTTTTCTTGCGATTCTTGGCTTAATAAATTCACCTCCATATTTAGTTCTGTACTTCAACATCATTTTGTCAAAATATTTATTTCCGATAGGAGTATAAACAGCGTATGCCTTATGTTTTACTAAATTATTCATTGAAACCATCCATTCCCAATTGGCATAATGGCTGCCAATCAAAACAATACTTCTTCCTTTTTTACCTAAATCATTTATTACGTCTAGATCTTCAAAAACAAAGTGTTTGTGTACTTTATCTTCACTAATAGTTATAGATTTAATCATCTCCATAAATACGTCTGTAAAGTGTGTATAAAACTGGCGTCTGATTTTAAATAGTTCTTTTTCAGATTTTTCAGGAAACGCCAATTTCAAATTATCTAATACTACTTCTTTGCGATATCTGATAATAGAATATAAAACAAATGATAAAAAATCAGATAAAAGATACAATACTCTAAATGGTAAAATAGATAATAACCAAAGTATTGGGAAAACGATTATATAAATTAGTAATTGCATTCTAAATATTTGCGCAAATATCGGATATAATTTTATCTTTGAAAACATAAAAAAACAAAATGAGTCAAGTTGTATTATTAATAATTGTCGTCAATGCATTATTTTCATATAAAGGTTTTAAGGATTTAACATTTTTTAATAAATATAAGTTTCAAATTGGTGCTATAAAACAAGGCGAATACATCCGTTTATTATCTTCAGGATTTTTACATGTTGATATGGGGCATTTGATATTTAACATGTTAACACTCTATTTCTTTGCTGACGGTGTTATTTATAGTGTTGGAATTCCTTCATTTTTAGCAATTTATGTAGCGAGCCTTCTTTTTGGTGGTTTGTTTGCATTGAATTATCATAAAGACAATTTGTATTATAGTTCTGTGGGTGCTTCAGGCGCGGTTATGGGTGTAATTTATGCAGCTATTATGTTGTTCCCTGAAATGAATTTGAACTTCATTCTTCTCCCTTTTATTGATATTCCGGGTTATGTTTTTGGTTTGGGATATTTGATATATTCCGTTTACGGCATGAAAAAAAGTCTAGGAAATATAGGGCATAGCGCACATTTAGGTGGCGCAATAGGCGGATTTATATTAACACTAATTTTAGCACCAAGTGTGATTAGTGATAATTTTAACTTGGTTGTTGCTTTAGGAATAGCAATTGTACTTTTATTTGTTTTCGAAAAGAAATTAAAGCAATAAAAAAAGCATTGCTTAATAACAATGCTTATTATTTTGAGCGAAAGACCGGGTTCGAACCGGCGACATTCAGCTTGGAAGGCTGACGCTCTACCAACTGAGCTACTTTCGCATTTCTTGTTGCAAAGATACAAGGACTTTCAACTATTAACAAAGAAAAATGACTAATAAATTAAGTTTATAAATTATTTTCGTTTTATTGCCTGTCAAAATAATATCTTTGATAAGCATAATATTTAATGTGATTCAAATAAAAGAAATAGAAACTCCAGACACCTATAAAATTCGCAAAGAAATATTGCGTAAAGATATTCCGCTAACTGAAAAAATTGAAGGAGATTTTGACGAAACCACGTTGCATTTGGGCGCTTTTGTAAACGGTAAATTAGTGAGTATAGTTACTTATTTACAAGACAACCATAAAGCATTAGAGGGCTTGCAGTATCGGTTAGCGGGAATGGCTACTTTAAATGAATATCAAAAAAAAGGTATTGGAAAACAATTAATTATGGAGTCTTTAAAAATTCTATCAGACAAAAAAGTTGAAATTCTTTGGTGTAACGCTAGAATTGTTGCTCTTGATTTTTATAAAAAACTTGGTTTTCAGATATTTGGTAAAAAATTTGATATTCCATTTATTGGAACACATTATATAATGTATAAAAAATTAAAAAATGCTTAATAAATTATTGATTTTATGCCTGTTAATTAGTTTTCAAAGTGAAAACACTAAGTATTCTGTTGACGATTTAACAGGAAGAAGCTCTCCCGTTTTTTATGGTGAAAATTTTAAGCTACAGAAAGATGCTTATGATGCTTTTTTATTGATGCAAGAAGAAGCCTTAAAAAGTGATATTAAAATTCACGTAGTTTCTAGTTATAGAAGTTATGAGCATCAAAAAAGAATATGGACTCGTAAATACCAACGATTTGTGGTTGATAGTTTAACGCCTAAACATGCAATACGTAAAATAATAGAATATTCTACTATTCCAGGAACATCACGCCATCATTGGGGAACAGACCTTGATATTATTGATGCAAATGTTGTGCAGCCAAAAAATGTTTTAAACGTAAAGCATTTTGAAGGAGAAGGAGTATTTGTAAAACTTAAAAATTGGTTGGATGAAAATTCTGAAGAGTTTGGATTTTATTTAGTGTACACAAATGATTCCGTTAGAAAAGGATTTAAATATGAACCTTGGCATTTTAGTTACAAACCAATATCAAAAGAAATGCTATCTGAATATGTAAAAATTGATATTCAAGCATTGCTAAAAGAAGATAAATTGGTTGGAAGCCAAAATTTTACAGATGAATTTATTTCACAATATATCAATGGAAATATTCTGGATATCAATCCGGATTTAAAAAAATAAAAATATGTATTCAAACATTAAAGTTATAGCTTTTGATGCAGATGACACGCTTTGGGTAAATGAACCTTATTTTAGAGAAGTTGAACATCAGTTTGCAGTACTGCTTTCCTCTTTTGAAACAGAAAATAAAATAAATCAAGAATTATTAATTAAAGAACTTCATAACCTAGAATTGTATGGTTATGGTGTTAAAGGTTTTGTGTTGTCTATGATTGAAGCGGCCATAGAAATTTCAAACAACAAGGTTACCTCAAAAGAAATTAATCAAATTATCGACTTTGGTAAAAATATGCTGAACAAGCCAATAGAATTGTTAGATGGTGTTGAAGAAGTATTAAAAATATTGAGTTTAAAATACAAATTGATTCTTGCAACAAAAGGAGATTTATTAGATCAAGAACGTAAATTAAAAAAATCTGGATTGATAAAATATTTTGATCATATTGAGGTTTTGAGCGATAAAAAAGCACAGAACTATACACGGTTGATTGATTTTTTAGATATACAACCATCAGAGTTTTTGATGATTGGCAACTCACTAAAATCTGATGTGTTGCCATTGGTTAAAATAGGAGCAGAGACAATACATGTGCCTTATTATACCACATGGGCTTTAGAAGAGGTTAACCATCATTATGAAGAAGATTCATTTAAAACTGTTAGCTCTTTAACAGAAATTTTAGAATTTTTATAAATAATATTATGTAATTTTGTAGCAAATAAAAATTATAATTTTATGGCAAGCGTAAAGAATTTAAAGAAAGATATTAACTTTATTTTGGGTGATGTAATCGAAGAGTGTTACACATGGGAGTTATTAAACCCGGAAGCAGACACTAAGAAGTCTTCAGCAATTGTAGATGAAACTATTGTTGCATTTGATTCCTTAATTGTAAAGTTAAACACGAAAGTTGTTGAAAGTAAAAAGAGTCATTTTAAATCTGTTCAAACCGATTTAGAAACTGTTGCTGGAAAACTTTTAGCGAAAGTAAATAAACTATAAAACGACTATACTAAAAATCGTTTTTATACGTTTAATATTAATAACCTTAAATTCACTTAATTACAATGGCAAGAGCAATGTTCGAGTACACCAAAACGGTACTCAAAAAAGTGAGTTTTAATGCAGATCTTTTCTGTATAGAACTTAAAAAAGCTATAAAAAGATTGCTACCACATGAGATTGATGAATTAAGAATATGGCTGAATAAATTCATCCATAAGAAACCAGAACTAAATGTATGTTTAGTGTTAATTGAAAAGTAAAAAAAAAAGGAGCGCTAAGCTCCTTTTTTATGTTGTAACGGACTGATAATTTTAACATCGTTAAAAGCAATAGCACCTCTAATTACACTATCAATAACATTTTTAAGCGACTCTATCAATTGCATTTTTAATTGTGATTTATGATATATTAAACTCACTTCTCTTGCAGGCACAGGCGCATTAAATTCCCTTAAATAAGTTTGATCTTTTTCGTTCAGGTCAAGCGTATGTAAATAGGGTAGTAGTGTCATTCCTAAATTTTCTTTTGCTAATTTTATTAATGTATTAAAACTTCCGCTTTCTAAATGAAAATGTGCACCAGTTTCCTTTTTAAAGGTGCTACATAAATTTAAAATATTTTCTTTAAAACAGTGTCCATCTTCTAGCAGCAAAATATCGTTCAACTCTAAATCATTTGGATCAATGGTTTTTTGTTTATTTAATCGATGATTTTCGGGAACAAAACCTATAAATGGTTCGTAATAAATAACCCGTTCTTTAATAGCTTCATTTTCTAATGGAGTTGCAGCAATTGCGGCATCAATATGCCCATCAGTTAATTTTTTGATGATCTCTTCAGTGGTTAATTCCTCAATAATTAAACTTACTTTAGGATATTTTGTTACAAATGTCTTCAAAAACATTGGCAATAAACTCGGCATAATAGTTGGAATGATTCCTAATTTGAATTCGCCGCCAATAAATCCTTTTTGCTGATCAACAATATCAGTAATTCTATTGCTTTCATCAACAATAATTTTTGCTTGCTGCGCAATCTTCTCGCCAATTTGTGTGAGTTGAATTGGTTTTTTATTTCTGTTGAATATTTTTATTCCTAATTGATCTTCTAACTTTTGTATTTGCATACTCAGTGTAGGTTGTGTAACAAAGCAATGTTCAGAAGCAACCGTAAAATTTTGATGTTCAGCAACTGCTAATACATATTTTAATTGTGTAATGGTCATTCTTATAAATTTTGACGATAAAGATATTAAAACTATCAATTGTAATTATGATAAATTTCTTTTATTTCTAATTACTTTTGATGTATAATTAAAAACTTAAACAAATGAGTACTACAATTTTAGGGTTAGATAAAATAAAAACGGAAGGATTAGTGAGTGATTTAAATAATTTACTGTCAAATTTTCAAGTGTATTATCAGAATTTAAGAGGATTGCATTGGAATATTAAAGGGAAATCATTTTTTGAATTACATGTAAAGTTTGAAGAGTATTATACGGATTCTCAAGAAAAAATCGATTTGATTGCAGAGCGTATTTTAACCCTTGAAGGACATCCATTGCATACATTTAATGATTACATGAAATTTGCAATTGTACCTGTTGGCAAAGATATATCTAATGATGTTGAGTCTGTAACTTTAGTTTTAAACTCTTTATCAGAATTGTTAAAAATAGAACGACAAATTTTGAATGCTTCTGATGATGCAAATGATGAAGGAACAAACTCTATGATGAGTGATTTTATTGCTGAACAAGAAAAAACGATTTGGATGTTACAATCGTGGTTGGGTTAAGAGTAAACTATTAAAAATAATTGAGAGT
>CAZUFO010000053.1:0-14137 GCA_964619615.1 uncultured Lutibacter sp.
TACGTCAATCTGATTCGAATAATAATGAGACTGTTACTGTAGATAATGTAATTATTTCTCATTCTTTTAGCGAAACTTTGTCAATTAAAAAAAATGAAATTGATAATTTTACGATGTATCCTAACCCTGTAACAAGTGGTTTCTTTACTATAAACTCTGCAAATAGAACTTCTAAAGTTGTACAGGTATATGATATGTTAGGCAAGCAAGTGTATAACAAAACGACACAAAACAATGAGCGTATAGACGTTACCAATTTAAATGCTGGTATTTATATTCTTAAAGTAGAAGAAGAAGGTAAAGTAGCAACACGTAAATTAATTATTGAATAAACACTATTAATTTCAACTAACTTAAAAAATCTGCTAATTAATTTTAGTAGGTTTTTTTTTGGTAAAACAAATGACAATTGAAACTTCTATAAATCATCAGTTTTAAGTATTAATATAAAGTTTTGTCATTCCGAACGAAGCATGAGGAGGAATCCCCTTTTTGTAAAGATACTGTCAAAACTAGGCTGTTGCGCTTTTAATATACTTTTATAATAGTTCAGGTTTTTATATGTCCGCAAAGAGTCATAAAAATATAAAATGCGTCATTCTGAACTCGTTTCAGAATCACATAACGCTGTTAATGAGAAAATAAGATGAGGCCCTGAAATAATTTCGAAAATTTTCGGGACAGGGTGACGTATAAATTATTTGACAGAAAATGGATATACATATTACAATTAAATAATAAACCCTAATCCAAATAACACAGCAAACAGAAAAGTACTCAACGCCAACTTCTTTAATTCAGGATCTAATTCTTTTGGGTCTTTATTCGAATAAACAATATACAAATGTTTGAATATTGGAATAAATGCAATGATAAATAATAATTGTTTTGGAGATTCGAAATGAAATATCACAAAAATTATTGCAAACAAAAACGCACCAATCAATAAAAAGTAATGATAGTATTTTGCAAACGCTCCTCCTATTTTAACAACCAATGTATTCTTATTTGACTTCGCATCTGAAATTCGGTCACGCATATTGTTTAAATTTAAAACGCCCGCGCTTAGAAACCCTACAGAAGCAGCAGGTAGAAATAGTAAAGCATTTAATTGTTTTGTATATAAAAAATAACTACCACAAACACTTAACAATCCGAAAAATATAAATACAAACACATCTCCTAATCCGCTATAACCATAGGCGTTTTTTCCCATGGTGTATTTAATTGCTGCTGCAATACTTGCAATCCCTAACAAAAAAAACAAGATTGAATATGCAAAATTTTCTTTCCCAAAAGAACTGTAAATCAACAAAACAGCAACGGCTAATGTTATAATTCCAGTAATTTTAATTGTAAAAAGCATTTGTTTTGGAGTAATTGCTCCACTTTGTAATGCACGTTCTGGCCCTACTCTATCTTGGTTATCCGTTCCTTTAACGCCATCGCCATAATCGTTTGCAAAATTAGACAATACTTGTAAACCAATGGTTGTTAGAATTGCCAAGATGCAAATTTTCCAGTCAAAAAAGCCGTGTGAATTTGCTAAAAGGCTTCCTAAAATAATTCCAGAAACTGAAAGTGGTAAGGTTCGTAAACGTGCTGCTTTTATGTAGTGTTTTAGCATAATTATATGGATGTGATGCTGAAACAAGTTCAGCATGACGTCATTTTAGATTCCTGCTTTCGCAGGAATGACAAGTTCAAAAAAATTTAGTTATAAATCTTCTGCATTGGCAATCAACTCTGCAATATCCAAAACCTCAACTTCATCTTCTTTATTGGTAGCTTTTACACCATCTGTCATCATGGTATTACAAAACGGGCAACCCGTTGCAATAATATCTGGTTTGGTTTCAATTGCTTCTTCTGTGCGCTCAACATTAATTTCTTTATTCCCTTTTTCAGCATCTTTAAACATTTGTGCGCCACCTGCACCACAACACAAACCGTTTATTTTACAGCGTTTCATTTCAATTAATTCAACTTCTAACTTTTGAATTAATTCACGAGGTGCTTCATAAATTTCATTTGCGCGCCCTAAATAACACGGGTCATGAAATGTAATGCGCTTCCCTTTGTATTGCCCTCCTTCAATAGTCAAACGCCCTTCATCTAATAACGATTTTAAGAACTGAGTATGATGCATTACTTTATAATCCCCTCCTAATTCCGGGTATTCATTTTTGATGGTATTGAAACAATGCGGACAAGCAGTTACAACTTTCTTAACTTCGTATGCATTCATCACCTCTATATTGGTCATTGCTTGCATTTGGAATAAAAACTCATTTCCAGAACGTTTTGCTGGATCACCTGTACAACTTTCTTCGGTACCCAACACCGCAAAATCTACCTTTGCTTTGTGTAATATTTTCACAAAAGCCTTGGTGATTTTTTTTGCTCTATCATCAAAACTTCCAGCACAGCCAACCCAAAACAACACTTCTGGTTGTTTTCCTTGCGCCATCATTTCTGCCATTGTTGGTACGTTCATATCTAATTATGAATTTAGAATTATGAATTACAAATTAAGTTTAATCATTTGTAATTAACAATTCGTAATTAATTTATTCGTCTTTCCAGTTCAATCGATCCATCTGATTGTATTGCCATGGCGCTCCATTATTTTCGACATTTGTCATCATCATATTTAACTCTTGTGGTGCAGCAGATTCTTCCATCACCAAATATCTTCTCATATCCATAATTATAGAAAGCGGATCGATATTTATCGGGCATTCCTCTACACAGGCATTACAACTGGTACATGCCCATAATTCTTCTGGAGTTATATAATCGTTTAACAACTGTTTTCCATCGTCTTTAAACACACCATTTTTATCAATATTTTTTCCAATTTCTTCAACTCTATCACGAGTTTTCATCATAATAGCTCTTGGCGATAATTCTTTTCCAGTAATACTTGCCGGACAAACGGAGGTGCAACGTCCACATTCAGTACAAGTAAATGCATTCATTAATTGTACCCAATTTAAATCGGTAGCGTCACTTGCTCCGAATTTTTCTGGTGTTTCGTCTTCTGAACCTTCAGGAGCGGCGGCAAATGGATCTGCGTTTGGATCCATCATCATCTGCACTTCTTTAGTTACTGTTTTATCGTTGGTAAATTGTCCTTTCGGATTTAAGTTTGCATAAAACGTATTCGGAAATGCAAGTAAAATGTGTAAATGCTTCGAATAGTATAAATAATTAAGGAATACAAAAATTCCGATAATATGCAACCACCAAGCTGAAACTTCTATTAAATGATTGGTTTCAGGAGTCATTCCATTAAAAAGCAATGCAACATATTGACTGATTGGGTTTCCAGCATTTAATTCTTGAAAAGGAACATCAGTTGCATTCATAATTAAGAATAAACTCATTAATACCATTTCGAAATATAAAATGTACAATGCGTCATTCTTCGGAAAGCCTTTCATTTCTTTATTCCAAAAACGTGGAATGCGAACAATCATTCTACGAATCCAAAAAATAATTACAGAAACCAATACCAATGCTGCAAGAATTTCGAAACTGGCTATTAAAAAACTATAAAAGCCACCCATAAAACTCAAGATTCGATGCGTTCCAAAAAGCCCATCAATAATTATCTCTAAGACTTCTATATTAATAATAATAAAACCGAGATAAACTATGATATGTAAAATTCCTGAGATTGGACGACGTACCATTTTACTTTGTCCTAAAGCAATTTTCGCCATATTTGCCCAACGTTCTGATTTTCTATCAGAACGATCAACGGGCTTGCCAAGATTGATATTGCGTCTTAGTTTATTGATGTTTTTAACAAAAAAACCAACTCCTATAATTAAGAGTACTGCAAATAATATGTTATCTAAATACTGCATTTTTTATTTATTGATATTTCCAATTATTTTCGCAACCAACCTGTGCTACATCACAAGGAATGATTTTAACCCAAGTAATTACTTAGTCGTTTTCTTCGGTTGACTTGTATTCTTTTTCTTTTTTTCCAAACATAGAGAAGTGCACAAATCTCTTTGGATGCTCTTTAAATTCTCTCAGTAATTCTTCCATTTCTTTGGAAGCGTTTTCTAGGTTTTCATACAAACCATCATCATTTAATAGTTTTCCAATAGAACCTTCACCGTTTTCGATGCTTTTTAATATGGAATTAAATGAATTAACTGTCGTTTCTAATTTCGCAATAGTTCCTCCTAAATTAGCATCTGCAATTGAATCTGAAATTTGAGCAAAATTTGTAGTGATTACTTCTAAGTTTGATAATGATGTTGCAAGTTTATCTTTATTGTCAACTAAAATTTGATCTAAAGAATTAGATGCGCTTTTAAACCCAGACATGGTTTCGTTTAAATTAGCGATTGTTTCTTGTAAGTCTTTACGAGCCTTAGCGTTTAAAACTTGGTTTAAACCGATCAATAAAGAATCTGCATTTACCAATACGCTTTCTATTTTAGATTGCATTGGGTTTAAGGATTCACCTAAACTAGAAAACATATCTAATTCTAATTCGCCCTTTAAAAATGTACCAGAAACAGCATTTTCGCCTTCATATAAAGGCAAAATGGCCAATGCTTTTCCGCCCATTATACTTGCACTGTATATTTTAGCGATACTATTTTTTGAGAATTTAAAATCGCTATCAACACCAAACTCAACAATTAATTGCCCTCTATTTTCTGGGTTTTCATCGAAAATAATATTTATAACTTTACCAACTTTAAGTCCGTTTATAGTAACGTTACTCGCAGTATTCAATCCATCTATATTAGAATATTTAGCAAAATATGTTCTTGGCGAGCTATTAAAAAGGTTTTGACCTTTCATAAAATTATAGCCCCAAATAAATAACCCGATGATGCATATTGCAACAATTCCTGTTTTAAGTTCTCTAGTAAATTTCAAAATAGAAAAATTGATTAAGTAACAATATTAGTGATAATTTTTGTGAGTAAAAACTATTTATTGAGTTTTAAAGCTTCCGTAACGCTTATTTTGTTTCCATCATTGTATGCAACAATAAATGCGGTCTTGTATCCTTTTTCTTTTGCTAAAAGATGATAATTTTTAATCTGATTAAAATCTGAGGTATTTCCTAAATAATATTTGTACGTTTTGCCAACTTTAACACGCTCAACTTCTTTTAATCCATTAAAATTATATGATTTCGTTTCAAGTTTTGTGGTTCCAGAAGCAATTTGAACTTTAAAAATGATATTACTAACCTTACCTGGTTTTACTATATTTACAGAAGATTGGCCTTCAGAAACAGAATTAAATTCTTGCTGCGAAATGTATTTATTAATTCCAGCTGCAATTGATACTGCAAATTTAGATTGTCCTTTTTTAGAATTTAAATATGCGCCTTCCGATTTATTGGTTATAAAACCCGTTTCTATTAAAATACTTGGCATATAGGTTTGATGCAGCACAATAAAACCGGCTTGTTTTACACCTCTATCTTGCCTTTTTATATCCGTTACCATTTTGTTTTGAACAATACTTGCTAACTCCAAACTTTGGTCTAAATACTCTTCCTGCATTAATGTAATACCGATAATTGATTCTGGAGAATTTGGGTCAAAACCTTTATAATTTTCTTCGTAATTGTCTTCCAGTAAAATAACTTCATTCTCTTTTTTAGCAACTTCTAAGTTTTGCTTATTAGCGTGCAAACCCAATACCCAAGTTTCTATTCCTTTAGCTTGCGTACCATGCGCATTACAATGTATAGAAACAAACAAATCTGCATCTGCTCTATTTGCTATGCGACCCCGTTCATAAAGATTTACAAAAACATCTGTTTTACGTGTATAAATAACTTTTATATTTTTGTTTTTCTCTAATATCTTACCCACTTCTAAAGTAATATTTAACGCAATATCTTTTTCGAAATATTTTTCACTTCTAACATTTTTCCCTGGGTCATGCCCACCATGACCAGCATCTAACACAACAGTATATATCTTTGACTGAGCAAAAGAATGTGAATTTATCAAAAGAAAAAAGAAGAAAAATACGAAAACTAGGTTCGCATTCGTTTTGGTATTAAATTTGTGAAACATCTGTAAGTACATCAATATATTTTAGTTATTTTTGGCTTCTTATTAGTTGGCGTATCAATTAACACGCCAATTAGTTACAAATGATTAGAATTTGAGTTTAAAATTCATCAGCGAAATTAATAAAAGTTGCGAATTTTAACCCTATTTAACCTGTTTTTTTAATTAAAACGATAAAGTATTTAAAGCATTGCAATTAAATATACATAAAATACTTTTTACACTGTTTTTTTTCAGCTTGAGTGGATATATACTAATTGCTCAAACAACGAATACTCCAAAGAAACTTATTCAAACAACTACGAACGATTCTATTCAATCACGAAATACAATTGCAAAAGACCCTGAAAATTTAATTATACCAAAAGACAGCGTACAAATAGATAGCATAAAACCAAAAGGTGCTATTGAAAGCCCAGTTAGTCATAAAGCAACTGGTTATATTCGTGAAGAATTCTTAAAGGCGTTAATCACATTACACGATAATGCTGAAATTGATTATGGTGATATGAATATTAAGGCGGGTCATATTGTTATAAATCATGAAACAAATATAGTGATGGCAACTGGTATTATTGATAGTACTGGCTATACACAAAAACCAGTTGTAATACAAGGTGGACAAGAATCTACGCACGATTCTATTAAAATAAATTATAAAACAAAAAAAGCATTGGCGTGGGGAACACTAACTGAAGTTAGTGGATTAGATACGCGCATAAATGTGATGAAAAAAGTAAATGATTCTGTTATCTTTATTAGAAATGCAATCATTACTACCTCAAAAAAGCCAATTCCTGATTATCATATTTTAGTAGATAAAGGTAAAATGATACCTGATAAAAAAATAATTGGTGGCTTATCGCAACTATATATTGTTGAAGTTCCTACTCCATTAATATTGCCTTTTTCTTATTTTCCTTTAACTAAAGGAAGAACTTCTGGTATTATTTTACCATCGTACGGAACTAGTAGAGATCAAGGTTTTTATTTACAGAATGGTGGTTATTACCTAGCATTAAGTGATTATTTTGACTTGGCAATTTTAGGAGATGTTTACACCAATGGAAGTTGGGGTTTAAACGCACAAAGCAGTTATAATGTACGCTATAAATTTTCAGGAAATTTTAATGTCCGATTTGAAAACCTATACAATAGCATTCGTGGTTTTGATGAATTTAGCAGGAGTACCAACTATAATATAAGGTGGAGCCATAGCCAAGACGCAAAAGCCAACCCAAATGCTCGTTTCAGCGCTTCTGTAAATTTAGGAAGTAGTAAATATTATAGAGAATCTTTAAATGAGTATAACAGTAATTCATTCTTAAACAACACATTAAGCTCCTCTATTTCGTATCAAAAAACATTTGTTGGCACGCCATTTAATTTAACATCATCTGTTACACATTCTCAAAACACCAATACAGAAAGTATTGTTATGTCTTTGCCATCATTACAGGTAAGCATGAATAGAATTTATCCTTTTGCACCAAAAAATGGCACAAAAAAGGGAATGCTTCAAAATATTGGAACCACTTATAATTTCAAAGGCGATTATCGTATAAATACCACCGATGAATTCTTCTTTAAAAACGAAATGTTTGAAACAGCACAAGCAGGAGTTCAACAAGATGCTAACTTTAGCACCAATACTAAAGTTTTAAAGCACTTTACGCTTTCGCCAAATGCACAGTATAAAGAAGTTTGGTATTTCGATAAAATCAATAAATTTTATGACCCTACTTTAGATGAAGTAGTTACAGATACCATCAAAGGTTTTAATGCATTTAGAGAATACAATGCAGGTGCTTCTTTATCGACCACAATTTATGGTGATTTTAAATTTAAAAAAGGAAGGTTAGAAGCAATTCGACATACCATGCGACCAAGTGTTTCCTATAGCTACCGACCTGATTTTAGCCAATTTTATGAAGAACACCAAGGCAGTGATGACCCAGATGATATTATAGAATATACGCCTTTTCAAAATGGTATTTACGGCGGACCCTCAAGAGGCGTTTCAAACAGCCTTGGCTTTTCTATTGCCAATACATTAGAAGCAAAGGTAAAATCGAGGGATTCTACTGAACTGGAATCTAAAAAAATAAGTCTTTTAAAAACGTTAAATATTTCTACCAATTACAATATGGCTGCAGATTCGTTAAAATGGAGTCCCGTTAGTTTAAGTGCTGGAACTGCTTTTTTCAACAATAAAATGGCGGTAAATCTAAGAGCAACTTTAAATCCGTATGCGTTAAATGTGAACGGTCGTGTAATTGACAAATTTAATATTGATAACGGTGGAAGTTTATTTAGGGTAACAAATGCTGCGTTAACAATGAATTATTCCCTCTCAAGTAAATCATCCAAAAAAGATTCGAAGAAAAAAGATAATAGTAGAGACGCTACTAATTCTGATGGAATTTTTGGTGAAAACTTAACAGCAACTAACGACCAATACAACGAAGACGAAAACCAAGAAACGAAGACCGCAAAGCTGTATCAAGCTGATTTACCATGGACTTTACGCCTTGCTTATTCTTTAAATTATAACAATTCCTTTGCCCAAAGTGAAATAACATCACATTCGTTAATGTTTTCTGGCGATATTGAATTGACTCCTAAATGGCAAATGGGCTTTAGTTCTGGTTATGACTTGGCTAATCAAGGGTTTACATATACACAATTAAGATTTAATAGAGATTTAGATAGTTGGCGCATGACTTTTAGTTGGGTGCCTTTTGGACCAAGAACTACCTATAATTTTTATATCGGAATTAAATCTTCTGTGTTTAGTGATTTAAAATACGACAAACGGCAACCACCCGAAAGACGTTTATTTTAACAACTAGTTCATGAAAAAAATTATTTATACCACAAATGCTCCTGAACCGATTGGCCCGTATAACCAGGCTGTTTTAGTCGAAAACACCTTGTACACTTCTGGTCAGATTGCAATTAATCCGAAAAGTGGCGCATTGGTTTTAGAGTCTATTACAAAAGAAACTACGCAAGTAATGGAAAACCTAAAAGCCGTTTTAATTGCTGCCGAAATGACTTTTGAGGATGTTATTAAAACAACCATTTTTATTTCTGATATGCAAAACTTCAGCGCAATAAATGACGTTTATGCAACTTATTTTGATGCAAAAACAGCACCAGCCAGAGAAACTGTTGAAGTTGCTAATTTACCTAAGTTTGTAAATGTAGAGATTTCTGTGATTGCTATTAGAAGTAGTTGAAATATTCCTATTTAAACCCAACCACCGATTTTTTTAAAGCAATAGAATCCTTTTGTTTCTTAATAGAATCTTTTGCTACTTTTCGTTTTTTAAGTCCTATTTTTTCTAAAAACTCACTTCCAGTATCAAAATCGAACTGGTATTTTAAACCAACGCCTTGGGTATATCCTTCTTCTTCTTCAGAATATTGTATTTCATTTTGGCGGTTAAACACACTAGATCTTAGCGTACCTTCTGGGTTTAATAAAAATTCGATTTCTACTTCACCCACCAATCCAGATTGGTTATCTGACGAACCAACAGGAACTCCTATTTTACCATCTATTAATATTCTGTCATTAAATTGAGTTGCCACTGTAATTCCTAATTGATCTTCTGTTTGTAAGTTTTGCAAACTAGAACTTGTATCTCCAATATCATAGGTTACTCCAACTTTTAAATTTCCATCACCCGAATTAATCATACTTGTTAATGCTTTCGATAAAATATCTTCGCTAATGCCTGCAAACATCATTCTACTATTATCTCCTAAATTAGATTCTTCGCTTGTAAAACTCCCGAAAAGTAATAAGGATCCAAAATTATTCATTTTGGTATTGGTATCATTTGTTCCGTTTAATTTAAAATCTAGTTCAGATTTTAATTCTGAATCTGCATCTGGAATCAAAATATCATACTCTTGATTAGAATCAAATAAACCTCCGCTAAAACGAGCAACCAAATCAACCGCTATATCTCTATTTGTGTAAACGTTTTCTAATAAATATTTTGGATTTGCATACACTCTAATCTTAGTTTCAATATCAATTTCTGCATCATAAGGATTACCGTTCCAAGAAACTGTACCTCCACGAGTTGCAATAAACTTTTTATTAATAACCTCTTTATAACTAAAGATATAGTCGCCGTTATCAATTACAAAATCGCCATACATATTAAACTTACCGTTGGTATCTAATTCAATTAACAAATTACCCGTTCCGCTACCTTTAAGCATGCTTCCTGTAGTTTGATCTAACACCATTTCTATTATTGCATCTTTGGTGATTTCTAGGTTAAAATTTAGCGATAAGCCTTTTAATCTATTAAACAAAACCTCATCTGGAAACTGTGTTTTCAACTCTTTTTCTTGATGTGTAACAAAGCGAACCAGACTAGAGTTACCTACAGATTTTGTGCTGCTCATTGGAATTACAAAGTGAGTGCCTTTTTTTGTTTTACCAACAACATCTATGGTTAAATTATCTGTATACCCTTTTATTGTTGCTTGCCCATCAATAAAACCGCTACCAAAGTATAAAGATTCTTCTTCTTCAGTAGTATTTAATATCAGCAAATTATTAGTTTCAAGTTTTAAATTTAGTTTCCAATCGGTAAAGTAATTATGCGAAATTGTACCTAATAAAGTACCGCGGGTTTCCTCAACTACATCTTTAAGTGTAAGGTCAATTATTTTGAATGTTTGGTTCTTCAACTCTACAATAGTTGTTCCTTCAAAATCATAATCTACATTTAAATAGGGTATTTTTATACCACTATCAAATATATAAAACTCCCCAGTCATATCAGGGTTTTTAAGAATTCCTTCAAGTCTTGCGTTACCATAAATTTCGCCTCTTATATTGGTAAAATTTTCTCCACCAATAGGGCTTAAAATATTTAGTTTGAATTTTTCAAATTCAAAACCGACATCAACAGTTGCTTGTTCTGGTGCAAAATCAACTACACCATTAGCAAACAAGGTATTTAACTCCTCATTTTCTAACGATATATTTACATTGTATGTTTGGCTAGAATTTCTACCAATCATTCCAATTTTCAAATTACCTTGAGGAGATTCATTAACTGAAAAATCTTCAATTTGAATATTTGCAACTGGTAAAACCCCATCTGCATTTTCGCTATAAGCCAATGTACCGTTTATTAACCCTGTAAAATTCCAGTTATCAATTTCTGGAGTGATTCCCTCTAAGATTACGTTTTCTAGTTTTAAATTGATGTCCTTTTGATTTGCTCCAATAGTTGATCCTGAAAAGGTTATTTTTTGATTTCCAGAAATCATTTCAAACTCTTGAATATCAAAATGTGTAAATTTATTATCGAAAACTATTTTATTTAGTTTGTTTTCTGACGGATTAACCAACCATTTTGTGTCTTTATACTTTATTTCTGATTTATTAATTCCGATAACTGAATTGTTGTTTTCATCTATCGTATGGTAAAAACCTAAACTATAATTGTCCTTTTTATTTTGCCCACCAATAAATGCCGTTCTAAAAAATAAGGTGTCATTTAAGGTTATATTTACCAAATTTAATTTAGAAATATCATAACTCTTTGTCGTAATATTATCTATTGTTAATTGGGTATTAAATAATGGATTATCAGTATCAATCTGCAATCGCACATCATTAATTATATTATCGTAAGCAATAATTTGTGGAGATTTAACTGTCAATTCTATTTTTTGATTATCAGAATTTATTGAGCCAGTAATAAATGTGTTTGAAGCCAATTTTACTTTAGGAAAAAATACATCCACAATTTTATTATAAATATTAAATTTAAAATCTAAAAACTGTCCTTTCTCGACTTCATAGGGTTCATAATTTGCATAAATACTACCCAATGCATTTTTAGCCAGTTTAGGCAATTGAACAAACTTAAAGTCACCTACAACTTCACCATTTATAATGTCAGTAGAATTTAATGTTACGGTTCTAATAGTGTCTTTAAAAGAAGAGGTAATATTGAAATCTTCAAAATAATAATTATCGTTTTGATTGGTATAAGATGCTTTTTCAAAATTGATAGTTCCTATCATATTTTCGATAGAATTACCTTCTAAATCAATATCGATTTCTCCTTTTAGAATTGCAATAGAATCTCTTGTAAATAAGTTTAGTTTATTAAAATTAGCATACGCAACCACTGTTTCAAAATCAAACTTATAAACAGCCTTAGACAAATCTGCTAAACCGTTAAAGTTTAAATTTAAGTTCTCATCATCAATAATCAACTCTCCTTCAAATTTTTTATTTTGAAATCGTCCATTCACATCTATATTATTGTAGGTATAACCTTTATATTGATGCTTATGTATTTCTCCAACAACTATTGTGTTAATATTTTCTATTGAAAAACCTCGACCATCTACATCTGCATCCATAGATAATTTACCAGCCAAAGAATCGTTCATTATTTTACCAAGTTCTAAATCAATAAATTTCACATGCCCTTTATATGAAGTTTCATCAACATTATTAAGATTGGTTAATTTCAAATCGGTAATTACGGAGCCTAAAGCGGTATTCATTTGAATATTAGCCTCGATTTTATTTTTTGTAATGAGTGTGTTTCCACTAAGCGAAACGCGCCCTAACTCTTTTAAAATGCTTGGAGTAGGTTCAGAAAATAATTTTGGAAGGAGGATTTCTATGTTGTGATAGTCTGAAACAAATTCAGTGAAATGAGCGTTTAGAGAAAATTCGTTTTTTGAATTGAATGAATTTTTTACATGAAAATCTCCACTAACAATTGCCTTTTTATCTGAAGTTAATTGGAAATCTTTCGCTTTAAAATTATTTAAGGTTCCATTAAGTTTTGTTTTAAAATGAAGCACATCTTTTTCTCCAAAATCGCTATAAAATTTTTGGAGGTCTGTTAATGAAACAGAAGCATTTTTAATAACTGCTTCAAATTTTACTTTATTGTTAAAATCGGCAAAAGAACCATTTCTAAAAAAAGTAATGTCTGTTAATACTTTGGAAGTTTTCGTTTCTAAAGTGGTATTTAACAATTTCATTTCTTTACGTGTATAGGTAAAGTCAGAAGTAAAATTTTCTACTTCAATATGATGATTCTCTACAAATTTTATCCCTTTAATTGCTCCTGAAAAATTTGGACCATCAATAATTAGGTCTTCAACACTTCCTGAAACATTCTTAAAAGTAACTGCTGTAGCATTTAAATCGTTATAGTTAATACTCTTTATATTCGCATTTTTCAACACAACTAGTTCAGCTGTCATCAAAAAACCAGAAGGTATTGTATCTTTTACTTCATCATCAAAACTATCAACAAACTGTACAAAAGCATCATCTTTTTCCCCTTTATACGTTTTAATCATAAAAGTTAACCCTTCTATATTTATTTCAGAAAACTCAAACTTATTGTCCAAAATATTCTGATAACTATAAATTGAAGTAGTTAATTTCTCAACAAAAATCATAGAATCTAAATGATGATCACGAATATCAACACCCTTTAAATCAACATTTCCGAAGAGCGATAAATGTACTTTATCAACAGTAATATGTGTATTAAAATCTTCGTTTAAATAATTTGTAGCGATTCTACCAAGTTTTGTTTGAACAACAGATAAAGACAATAGGATGGATATTAAAACGAATAGCATTACTACTATAAGTAAAAAACGGAGTACTATTTTTTTTAATCGTTTGATAAACTTTAACTTTGCAAACTAAGTGGCAAATTCTATGCCTTAGTTATTTTTAATGGATAAAAATTCAATTTATATTTTGGCTATCGAATCGTCTTGCGACGATACAAGTGCTGCTGTGTTATGCAACGGAAAAGTGCTGTCAAATATTGTTGCCACTCAAGAAATACATACCGCTTACGGTGGTGTTGTTCCTGAATTGGCTTCTCGTGCACATCAACAAAATATAATTCCGGTAGTTCAGCAAGCAATCCAAAAAGCAAATATCGACAAAAAAGAGTTAAAAGCAATAGCATTTACACGTGGACCTGGATTAATGGGTTCTTTACTTGTTGGCACCTCATTTGCGAAGTCATTTGCGC
>CAZUFO010000054.1:0-11442 GCA_964619615.1 uncultured Lutibacter sp.
AATATCAGACAACATATCTTCTGATATTTTTTGCATTCTAACCTCTGTATAACGCATTGCTGCTGGACTATCACCATCAACAGAACCAAAATTCCCTTGTCCATCAACCATCATATACCGTACACTCCAATGTTGCGCCATACGCACCATAGAATCATACACAGATGTATCACCATGTGGGTGATACTTTCCTAAAACCTCTCCAACAATTCTTGCAGATTTCTTATACGATCCAGTCGCTTTTATTCCCAACTCATGCATGCCAAATAATACTCTTCTATGCACAGGCTTTAAACCGTCTCTTACATCAGGTAATGCTCTTGAAACAATTACAGACATCGAATAATCGATGTAAGCTGCTTTCATTTCATCTTCAATATTTATTGGAATTACTTTTTCCCCGTCTGCCATATATAAATGTTATTTTTTAGTTCAAAATATAGAATAGCAAGATACACTTTTTAACATTTTTCACGAACAGAATTGATTTGCTTTTTCGGAATAGTTATTAACAATTTTTTGTTGAAAATTTAGATCAATAACCCCTTGATAATCAGAAAATTTAATTCCAACTTAGACACAAATTAACGGTGCAGTTTAAAAGAGGTATTGTTTTTGCAATAGTTTAATCAAAAAAACTATTAAATTTACAGATAAAACAAGGATATATGGATGATAATTTTTCACAAAAGGTTAAAGACGTAATCGGTTACAGCAAAGAAGAAGCGCTTAGACTAGGGCATGATTTTATCGGCACAGAACACCTTGTTTTAGGACTTCTTAGAAAACGAGACGGCAAAGCAATAGACATCTTAAAATCATTAGATGTAAACTTAGAGCATTTGCGTAAAAAAATCGAATTGCTGAGTCCAGCAAACCCAACTGTTACTGCAGAAAACGAAAAGAAAAATTTGCAGTTGACAAAACAAGCTGAAAAAGCGCTTAAAACAACTTTTTTAGAAGCAAAATTGTACAAAAGTGACGCTATAAATACAGCGCATTTATTGCTATGCATTTTACGAAATGAAAATGACCCAACAACAAAAATACTTCAAAAGTTTAATATTGATTATGAAGAAGTAAAATCGTTATTTCTTCAATTATTTTTAGAAGATGAAATTCCTGAAATTCCAACTGCAGAAACCCCTTCTGATGATGAATTTGATGATGAAAAATCAAATCCTTTTGAACAAGCGCCTAAAGAGAAATCTAAAGTCAAGTCTAAAACACCTGTGCTGGATAATTTTGGACGTGATTTAACACGCATGGCCGAAGAAGATAAGTTAGACCCTGTTGTAGGGAGGCAAAAGGAAATAGAGCGCGTATCACAAATTTTAAGCCGACGCAAAAAAAACAATCCAATGCTAATTGGAGAACCTGGTGTTGGTAAATCTGCTATTGCAGAAGGTTTGGCATTACGTATCGTTCAGCGAAAAGTTTCAAGAATATTATTCAACAAACGTGTTGTTTCTCTTGATTTAGCAAGTTTAGTTGCTGGAACAAAATATAGAGGTCAATTTGAAGAGCGCATGAAAGCGTTAATGAATGAACTAGAGAAAAACAGCGATATTATTTTATTTATTGACGAGATTCATACCATTGTTGGTGCTGGTGGTGCAACTGGCTCTTTAGACGCTTCAAATATATTAAAACCCGCATTAGCCAGAGGCGAAATACAATGTATTGGCGCAACCACCTTAGACGAATTTAGACAGAATATTGAAAAAGATGGTGCGTTAGAAAGAAGATTTCAAAAAGTACTTGTAGAGCCTACTACTGTTGAAGAGACAATAGAAATTCTACACAATATCAAAGATAAATACGAAGCACATCATAACGTTGATTATACAGATGCCGCCATTGAAGCTTGCGTTAAATTAACAAACCGCTATATGACCGATCGTTATTTACCAGACAAAGCAATAGACGCTTTAGACGAAGCGGGTTCAAGAATACACATTACAAACATTGTGGTTCCAAAGGATGTTTTAGAGTTAGAAAATCAGTTGGAAAAGGTAAAGATTGACAAAAGCAATGCAGTAAGTGGTCAAAAATACGAAGAAGCAGCAAAACTTCGTGATGATGAAAAACGAATTGAGGCAGCGTTGCAAACCGCACAAACTGTTTGGGAAGATGCTTCTAAATTAAATCGTGAGATTGTAACTGAAGATAATGTTGCTGAAGTAGTTTCCATGATGACAGGCATTCCCGTTAATAGAGTTGCAGAGGCAGAAAGCAACAGATTAAGTGAATTACCTAACCTTATTAAAAATAAAGTAATTGGACAAGATGAAGCGGTAACTAAGGTTGTAAAGGCAATTCAACGAAATAGAGTTGGGTTAAAAGACCCTGACAAACCTATCGGATCTTTTATATTTCTTGGTCAAACAGGAGTTGGAAAAACACAATTAGCCAAAGTTTTAGCACGTGAATTATTCGATAATGACGATGCCTTGGTTCGGATTGACATGAGTGAATATATGGAGAAATTTGCCATTTCGCGTTTAATTGGAGCACCTCCAGGCTATGTTGGCTATGAAGAAGGTGGTCAATTAACCGAGAAAATTCGAAGAAAACCATATTCTGTTGTTTTATTAGACGAAATTGAAAAAGCACATCCAGATGTGTTTAATATGTTATTACAAATTTTAGACGATGGTTTTATTACCGATAGCCTTGGAAGAAAAATAGATTTCAGAAACACAATTATTATCATGACCTCAAATATTGGCTCTCGTCAATTAAAAGATTTTGGCTCTGGTGTTGGTTTTGGAACAACTTCGAAAAAAGATCAGGCAGATGCACATGCGAAAAGCGTGATAGAAAACGCCTTGAAAAAATCTTTTGCACCTGAATTTTTAAATAGAATTGATGACGTAATAGTTTTTAATGCTTTAGAAAGAAAAGATATTCATTTAATAATCGATATAGAATTAGACAAATTATTAAACCGTATTTCTGGATTAGGCTATACTTTAAAATTATCAGACAAAGCAAAAGACTTTATTGCCGACAAAGGTTTTGACAAGCAGTATGGAGCACGACCTTTAAATAGAGCAATTCAAAAATATATTGAAGATGCTTTGGCACAAGAAATTGTAAATTCAAAATTATCTGAAGGTGATATTATTACCATGGATTTAGATGAAAACGCTAGTGAATTAAGCATTAAAATTAAAAAAGGAAAGAAGATTGTAGAAGAATAGTGCGCTTTATTCAACTCTTTAAATAATAGAGTCTAATCTTCTGGTTATTAATTAAAATAACATACTTGACAACTTGTCAGCATGTTGTTTTTACTTCCAGTTACATTTACTCTTATTAAAACCAAATAAATTGTTAAAGTGGATAGTTAAATTATTGTTTCACTGTAATTAATTTTATATTTGACGACAATTAATCCAAACCTAAAGAAGATGAAAAAAATAGCATACCTTTTTATTGTATTCCTCATTGTTTCTTGCACAAGCAAACCAAAAGATTATGTAACCTTATCAGGAACAATTACTGATAAAAACAGTGATTCTGTAGTTATAAGAACGCGTACCTTTTCTAAAACAATTAAGGTTGCAGATGATGGTACCTTTAGTGACACATTAAAAGTTGAATCTGGAGTTTATAATTTTTATGATGGCAAAGAATCTTCTTCTATATTTCTGAAAAACGGATATGATATTAATATTACTTTAGACACTAAAATGTTCGATGAAACAATTTCCTTTTCTGGCAATGGCTCTGAAAGCAGTTCATTTTTAGCAAAATATGCATTATTAAATGAAGAATTACTTGATCAAGAATTCTTAGATATGGATAAAGAAACGTTTACCAAAACTTTTGAAACTATTGAGACTAAATTAACAGCTGCTGTTAATGAAAGTAAAGGTATTGATACATTGGTTACTAATTCAAGTCTTAAAAGCATTAAACCTATGTTGAATTCTTACAAGAACTATTTTGGAGGAATTATAGATTTAAAAACCGAGTTGAACGGAACAATATCCCCTACTTTTGATGATTATCAAAATTACGATGGCACTACAACTTCGCTTGATGATTTAAAAGGAAAGTACGTATATGTAGATGTTTGGGCAACTTGGTGTGGACCTTGTAAAAGAGAAATTCCTTTTTTGAAAGAAGTAGAAGAAAAATACCATGGCAAAAATATTGCTTTTGTTAGCATGTCTATTGATGATGATAAAAGCCATAATGGTTCTTGGGAAAAGGCAGAACAAAATTGGAAAGCAATGGTAGCTGATAAGGATTTAGGTGGCATTCAAATTTTTGCACCTAAAGGTTGGCAATCGGATTTTGTAACTGGATATAAAATTAAGGGAATTCCTCGTTTTATATTAATTGGCCCTGAAGGAAATGTAATAGATGCAAGTGCACCTAGACCATCCGACAAAAAATTAATTAAACTATTTGACAAACACAATATATAAAAATGAAAAAAATATTTCTATTTATAACTGCAAGTATTCTTTTAGTTGGCTGTAAAGAGCCAAAAGGATTTGTGACACTTTCTGGCACCATAGAGAATGCCGAAACATTAAACATTACTATTTCATCTAAAGAGTATTCAAAAGTGATTTCTCTTAATGATAATGGCACTTTTAAAGATACGCTAAAAGTTGAAACAGGGGTTTTTATGTTGACAGACGGAAAAAACAAAACGTTTATCTTTCTTTCTAACGGATACAACTTGAAAGTAAATTTAGATGTGGCAGATTTTAATGATGTAACTTTTGAAGGAAAAGGAAAAGAAAGTAATGAATTTATAAGTAAGAGAATTCAGTTTGCTAAAAACGACTTATCGAATCCAAATTCGTACTTTCAATTAGAACGTTCGGAATTTGACACTAGAATTGGAGAATTAAAAAATCACCTATCGAGTATATCAATAGAAAATGTTGATTCTTCTATTGTTGCACAAATAGCTAATGAAGATAAGCGTTTAATTGAATATTTGAATAAAAATTATGACTTGAAATATGCTTCAGAAATTAAATTTAAAAAAGGGAGTCCTTCTCCAAAATTTGAAAACCTCGAAAACTACGAAGGAGGTACAACTTCTTTAGATGATTTAAAAGGAAAGTATGTTTATATAGATGTTTGGGCAACTTGGTGTGGACCATGTAAACAACAAATTCCTTTTTTACAAGAAATAGAAAAAGAATATCATAACAAAAATATTGCTTTTGTGAGCATTTCAACAGATAAAGCAAACAAATACAACGCATGGAGAAAAATGATTGAAGACCGACAAATGAGTGGCATTCAATTATTTGCTGGAACTGATTATTCATTTTCACAAGAATATCAAATCAATTCTATTCCACGTTTTATTTTAATTGATCCTGATGGAAATATTGTGGATGCAAATGCACCGAGACCTTCAGACCCTAGATTGAAAGAACTCTTTAACTCATTGAATATATAAATTAAAAAATCCCGATTGAATCGGGATTTTTTTTGGTTTAGTTTAATGAGATTATATTTCTTATTCTTTAAAAACACCCATATTTGAGTATTTATCCATTCGTTTTTCCACCAAATCTTTTGATGATAACTCACTTAATTCTTTATAAGCTTTTAAAATAGAAGCCTCTACCAATTTAAAAGCACCCTCTCTATTATAATGTGCTCCACCAACAGGTTCCTTAACAATAGTATCTATAACTTTTAGTTTTTTACTGTCTTTTGCTGTTAGCTTCAACGCTTCGGCTGCTTGCTCTTTATATTCCCAACTACGCCATAAAATAGACGAGCAGTTTTCTGGTGAAATTACAGAATACCAAGCATTTTCTAACATCAATACTTTATCGCCAACACCAATTCCTAATGCTCCTCCAGATGCTCCTTCACCAATAATTACACAAATAATTGGCACTTTTAAACGGGTCATTTCTAAAATATTTCGGGCTATTGCTTCTCCTTGTCCACGTTCTTCTGCTTCTAAACCAGGATATGCTCCGGGTGTATCAATAAGTGTAACAACAGGCACCTCAAATTTTTCAGCCATTTTCATTAAGCGCAATGCTTTTCTATAACCTTCTGGGTTTGGCATCCCAAAATTTCTATACTGACGCGTTTTGGTATTATACCCTTTTTGCTGACCGATAAACATAAAACTTTGATCGCCTATTTTACCAAGTCCACCAACCATTGCTTTGTCATCTTTTACAGTTCTATCGCCATGAAGTTCCATAAATGAATCTCCTGCAAGAGCGTTTATATAATCCATTGTATAGGGTCTGCTCGGATGCCGCGACAACTGAACACGCTGCCACGCCGTTAAGTCTTTGTAAATATCAACTCTTGTTTTATCCAATTTTTTTTGAAGATTGGCGCAAGTTTCAGAAACATCAACATCGGTTTCTTTACCAATAATTGTGCATTTTTCTAACTGCTCTTCAAGGTCTTTTATTGGGAGTTCAAAATCTAAATATTCCATTTTTTAGTAGTTAGGATAGAAGCACAAATATAATAACTTAATGCAATAATGCTTCTTAAAATTACTTTTTTTGAATCTTGTTTAAAATCAACTTTCTATTTTTAATAATACCATTTAACAGAACTGCAATTAAAATAATAATTGCTCCGTAATAAAACTGTGGAGACATTTTTTCTTTATCGCCAAAAATTAGTACCGCTAAAATGACTCCATATATCGGTTCTAAATTAATACTTAACATAACAGTATAAGGACTCAAAACTTCCATTATCTTAACAGATGCCGAAAACGCATAGGCCGTACAAATACTTCCTAATATGATTAGATACATCCAATCATTCATTGAGATTGTAAAAAATTCAGCGGAGAATTTTCCTGTAAATAATAGGAGTAAAGAAATAAATACGGTGCCAAAAAATAATTGATAAAAAGACATTATAATTGGAACGTTTTTACGTACAAGCACTCCATTATAGACTGAAAATAGTGCTGATAAAAAAGAGGAAATTAATCCATATGTTATTCCTAAGGTGTAATCTCCTTTTACTTGAAAAATAATATACAAACCCGCAATAACCAACAAACCTAAAAATAATTCAAGTTTACTAATTCTGCGCTTAAAAAATATTGGTTCGATCAATGAAGTAAAAAATGCTCCGGTACTCATTGTTATTAGCGCAATTGAGACATTAGATGATTTTATGGCTAAGAAAAAAGTAATCCAATGCAATGCAATTATTACTCCACCAATAATGAACTTGACGAACGTTTTTCTATCAATAGTTAACCTTTTCTTTTTAATCTTGATATATATCCATAAAAAAATACTTGCAATTGACATTCTAAACCAAACAAGTGGAATGGCTTCCATAGAGATTAATGCTCCTAAAATAGCAGTAAATCCCCAAATAAAAATTATAAAATGGAGGTGTAAATAGTTTTTAAGTTTACTTTCTTGCATTTATATACAAGTAAATTGCCAAGGTTCCAAAAACAATATTTGGTAGCCAAACTAAAAATAAAGGGTTCGCATCTGCTGAACCACCAAGTACTTCAACAATTTTAAGCATAAAGACATAAATAAACATGAGCGATATACCAATTGTTAAATTCATTCCAATACCACCACGTCTTTTAACGGATCCTAAAACAACCGCAATAAGAGTTAAAATATAAGATGCTAAGGGCAAACTTGTTCTCTTATATAATTCTACTAAATAGGTGTTTAAGTTCCCTCTTCCTCTTTCTTTAGACTTATTTATATATGCTAAAAGTTCAGGTGTTCTCATTTCTTTGGCAAAAGATTCTACATGCAACAAATCTTTAGGTTCAAAATTAAAAACTGTATCTTTTCTTCGACCATGTTCAACCAAGTCATTTTCTCCTAAAATTGTTCTTTTATAAAAATTTGTTAGTCTATATGTGCTATCTTTTTCTTTATACACAATATTATCAGCAATTAATTTTTGCTTTAATTGGTTTCCTTCGTAAAGTTCATAGGAAAAATCATTACCTCTATTTCTATCCATATTATATGAACGTATATAAATATATTCGTTTTCACTTAATTGAAGATTAACATTTGTAACATTTTTCAAATTAATACGCTTATTCTTTATATAGGTATTTGTAAAGTCGGTAAAAACCTTACTACTCTGTGGCACAATAATATGATTTAAAACCAACGAAAACATGGTAACAATTGTGGCTCCGATAAAATACGGTTTCAAAAAACGAGTAAAAGAAATTTTTGCATTATGGATCGCAATTATCTCGGTGTTTCCTGCCAATTTAGAAGTGAAAAACAATACGGAAATAAACAATGCCAAAGGCAAAATCATATTTCCAATATTGATAATAAAATTGACGTAATAGTCTTGTATAATTGTACCAACGGTTAAATCGGCATGGCGTAAAAACTTGTCTATTTTTTCAGAAATATCAACTGCTATAATAACTGGTACTAAAATTAATAGTACAAAAAAGAAAGAACCTAGGTATTTTTTTAATATGTATTTATCGAGGATTCTCAAATTTTATAATCTATTATTCATTTGAATTACCATTTTGTTTTTCCATGCTACAAAATCACCTGCTAATATATGCTTTCTTGCTTCACGAGTCAACCATAAATAAAATCCTAAATTATGGATTGATGCTATTTGTTTTCCTAATAATTCTTTCGCAACAAATAAGTGGCGCAAATACGCTTTTGAGTAATAGGTATCAACATCTGTAATTCCCATTTCATCAATAGGAGAAAAATCGTCTTCCCATTTTTTATTTTTTATGTTGATGCTACCATAAGCGGTAAATAACATTCCGTTTCTAGCATTTCTTGTTGGCATTACACAATCGAACATATCAACACCTAACGCAATATTTTCTAATATATTGATTGGCGTTCCGACTCCCATTAAATAGCGTGGTTTATCTTCTGGTAAGATACTGCATACAATATCCGTCATTTCATACATTTCGTCTGCGGGTTCACCGACTGACAATCCGCCAATTGCATTTCCTTCTGCGCCAACAGAGGCTATAAATTCTGCAGATTCTTTTCTTAAATCTTTATAGGTACTTCCTTGAACAATTGGAAAAAATGTTTGATTAAAATCATAAGTTAATGGTGTTTTGTCTAAATGCGTAATACATCTTTTCAACCATCTATGGGTCATATGCATCGATCTTTTTGCATATCTATAATCACATGGATACGGCGTGCATTCATCAAAAGCCATAATAATATCGCCTCCAATATCTCTTTGAATTTCCATCGCTCTCTCGGGCGAAAAGAAATGATAAGAACCATCAATATGGCTTTTAAACTTAACGCCTTCCTCTTTAATTTTTCTACGTCCAGAAAGTGAATATACTTGGTACCCGCCACTATCTGTTAAAATAGGGCGATCCCAATTCATAAACTTATGCAATCCACCTGCTTTTTTCAAAATAGGTGTTTTTGGTCGTAAGTATAAATGATAGGTATTTCCTAAAATAATATCTGGGTTAACTTGCTCTTTTAGTTCCGTTTGACTAACGCCTTTAACAGTACCAACGGTACCAACTGGCATAAAAATAGGAGTTTCTATTTTTCCATGATCTGTAGTAATAACTCCAGCTCTTGCCTTACTTTGTAAATCTTTTCCTTTTAGTTCAAATTTCATCGACGCAAAGATAGAAAATAGTATTCTTTTAAAAAGATAAAAGCCTCTCTTAAAAAAGAGAGACTTTTAATTGAATTTAAATTAGGAATAATTACGGTTTATACATTTTTACCTCTCATCATTTTATTCCAATACAAATAAGGAAGCATATATTTTTTCAATATCCAAAGTCTCCAATGCTCTTTAGAAGAATCAAAAATCAACATCTTTTTTAATTCAGGATCAGGAGTGAAATTACTATCATAATCAAACTCTGCCAATGCCATTTTACCAAAGTCAGTGACTAACGGGCAAGAAGAATAGCCGTTATATGACATAGTACCTATCGTATTATTTTTAATTAATAAATTTATATTATCTACAACAATAGGTGCTTGTTTTCTAATTGCAGCACCCGTTTTTGCAGTTGGCAAAGCAGCTACATCACCCAAACTAAATACATTTGAATATTTATTATGCTGCATTGTATTAATATTAACATCTACCCAACCACCTTCACTTAGCAAACCTGAGCCTTGTAAAAATTTCGGAGCAATTTGTGGTGGTGCTAAATGTAGCATATCAAAATGAATCCCAACCAGGTCACCATCCTTAGAAATTTTAATATCT
This sequence comes from uncultured Lutibacter sp., assembly GCA_964619615.1. Lineage (GTDB taxonomy): Bacteria > Bacteroidota > Bacteroidia > Flavobacteriales > Flavobacteriaceae > Urechidicola. The sequence goes on from CAZUFO010000054.1 coordinate 10,231, forward strand.
TTATGATTATGTTCAGAAACATTGTCTCCCATTACATACCATGCAATTTGTTTCTTTGCATCAATTTTTTTAAGCTGATGACCGAATCGTACATTAATATCTTTTCGATCAATAACATTCATTAGTGTTTCTGCAATTTCTTTAACTCCAAAAATAACACCTCCATTTGTGGCAAAAACAACTTTTGTTTTATTTCTAACGCCTGATTTTACAAAAAAACTTTCAGACATATACATTGCTTTTTGAGGAGCGCCTCCACATTTTATTGGTGTTGTTGGCTGTGTAAACAAAGCCGTACCTCCTTTAAAATTCTTAACCACTTCTAATGTGTGTTTTGAATCTGTATAATTACTACAAACCACTCCTTTGTCCATCGCTTCTGTTAAGCCTTCTACTAATGAATAATCATATGCAATTCCTGGAGCAACAACTAAATAATCATACGTTATATCTCCGTTTGATTTGGTTGAAACTTTATTTTCTTCTGGATTAAAACCAGTAGCAAAATCTTTTATCCACGTAACGCCATCAGCTATTAATGATTCCATCGGTCTGCTTACCTTATCATAATTATAGGCACCTGCACCAACTAATGTAAAAGCTGGTTGATAATAATGTTTGTCTGCAGGTTCAATTAAACCTACTTCTATATTTGGATAATTTCTACGTAATTGTGAGGAAACCATAATACCTGCGGTACCTCCGCCAATTACTAAAACTTGATGATGTGAACTCATAATAAAAAAATTTAATGTAAATATAATACGTTAAAGTTAGCCTTTTTCTTTAAATAACATTGTAATTATAGTTACAAATAAAAATTAAGCACTAAAATATTAATGGAAATGAAAAATTATTTTTTTAATAGTTTAAAAAACAACTCACTACTTTTTCTGCTTTCAACAGAATTATAACAATTTTCCATTATTTGAATATTAAGTGCCTTTTATTTTTCTAACGGTACGACATAAATTTATGTATTCTTTTTTATCTCCACCAAATGGTGGATGACCCTCATTCAAAGGAACATTGAAAAGCAACCCTACTAGTTTACCTTTTGCATTCAATAATTCTGACATTTTTTGAACGTATTTAGGCCTTAAAATTGGATTTAAAGCACAAAAAAACGTTTGCTCTAATATCAAATCAAATTTGGTTTGCAATTCGAAAAAATCTTTATGAATTAAATATGAATCAGGAAATGTAGGCACT
>CAZUFO010000054.1:11452-14134 GCA_964619615.1 uncultured Lutibacter sp.
CGACTCTTGAGGTTTTTAAGTGCGGTTTGTGAAATATCAATCACAAAAACATTTTTAAACCCGTTTTTATGCAAATATTCTGCTTCGTAAGAATTACCTCCACCTGGAATTAAAATTTTTAATTCCTTATTTGTAAGTTGATCTATATATGTTTTTATTGGTGTTGAAATTTCACCAATATCCCAACCAATATTATTGCTTTTATATTTACTATCCCAAAAGGCTTCGTTTAAATTCATTAAAAAAAATTAACTCTAAAAATAAAAATATAACTGTTAACATATAAAACAGGAGCATTCATATGTAATTCTACCCTTTGCTATTATTCATTATATTCTTTAATCTTGAAATTAAAATTACAGCAATGCTTCCGCCAAAGTACGAAACAATAGAATTAATAATAAATAAATTATGATTAATGTTTCCTAATTGCATGATTGATTTCGGGTCAAAACCTAATCTTCCGAAGGTTTTAATTAAAAAAATACTGCCAAATACACCTGCAATTGTGTTTCCTGTAATTCCAAAAGAATATTTTTTAAAAAAATGCCCTGTAACATTTGCGCCGGCAATACCGATAAGAATACTAACAAGAGAAATTAAAGTATCTGTCATTTCTATCTAATTTTAATGTCCGTAATCCATTTTATCAATTTTACCTTTCATTAGTCTTTTTTGGATTATCATATATACAAAAAGAAGAATAAAACCAACAATACCCCAATTTAAAGCTACCGACAAACCATATTCAGGTGCTGCTGTATTATAAATGGTTAGCGATTCGTTTATTGTATTAGTAGAAGGTAAGATTACAGGAAACATTGATGCTAATGAAGATGTAATTCCTCCAAATATTAGCAAAGTAGATAGTATAAAAGGATACATATCTTTTTTGAATTTTTTAATAAAAAACAAACCTATTAATCCTATTAAATAAATAATTGGAAATATAATTAAATAAGGTTTGTCAATAAAATTACCGAACGCATTTGGATTTACAATTTGCCAAATAAATAAAGAAAAAACTGTTAATATAGCAAGCACAGTATTTAATTTGAAAACTATTTTTTTTAATCGATTATTTATGGAAGCGTTTGTTTTTAAAACAATCCAATTTGCTCCGTGAATTGCTAAAGTAACCACCGCAATTAACCCTATAACAATCGTAAACCAATCAATAACTCCTGGGTGTTCTGTTAGCGGACTAAAACTGCTATTCCATAATGGCAAGAAAAAATAATGACCTTCATAAATAGAAACACCATTTTCTACACCTCCCAAATTTACTCCTCTTACAATATTTCCTAGGGCAATTCCAAAAAACAACGCCAACAGTAGACTAGAAATTCCAAACGCTTTATCCCACATATCTCTCCACATTTGAAAATTGAATTGGCTTCTAAACTCTAAACCAATTGCTCTAAAGATAATTAACCATAAAATAATTATTAATGGGAGGTAGAACCCGCTAAAAACAGATGCGTAATATGTTGGGAAAGCCATAAAAAGCATCCCGCCAGCGGTAACCAACCAGACTTCATTAGAATCCCAAAAAAGGCCTGCAGATTTTGCAATTACTTCTTTATCTTTTTCATTTTTAGCCAAAAATAAATGTATGATACCTACACCAAAATCATAGCCATCTAAGATGAAGAACACCACTAAAACTACTGAGACTATTATAAACCAAAATATTTCCATAGTTTAATGTGTTTGAGGTTTTGGACCTTCATGAATCGTTTTACCCATTAATACTAAAAATAACAAACCTAGTAACATATATAAAGCAACGAAACCTAATAATGTAAATAAAGTATTACCTGATGAAACAGTTGGCGATATTCCATCACTTGTTTTAAGTAAACCATAAACTAAATAGGGTTGCCTTCCTAATTCGGCAGTATACCAACCCGTTATATTTGCAATATACGGAAATGGAACTAATAACATTATTATCCAAAGCAGTGGTTTTATATGATACAATTTTCTTTTCCACAAAAAGAATACTGCTAATAACATAACCCCTATAAAAATAGTTCCTAAGCCCACCATAATATGATAAGCATAATAGAGTGCAGGAATATTATCTGGTAATTCTTCTTCTTTAAATTGATCCATTCCTGGAATTTGTTTATCCCATTCTTGGTAGGTCAAAAAACTTAATATATTTGGCACAGCAATTTTATTGTCTAATTTTTTTTCAACCATATTTGGTTGTCCAATTAAAATAATTTCTGCTCCAGCTTCTTCGGTTTCAAAAATTCCTTCCATTGCTGCAAAAGTTGCAGGTTGGTATTTTGCTACATTTTTAGCATTCCAGTCTCCTGTGGGGAAAGCCACCAATACACTTGAAACTAATCCAAAGATTACACCTGTTTTTAGAAATAGCTTGCCATATTCTACATTTTTATTCCTCAATATATAAAAAGCACCAATACTCGCTACAACAAATGATGATGTTACTACGGAAGCAGTTTGATTATGTAAAAAAGCAGGTAATAACCAAGGGTTAGAGAAAAGCGCAGAAAAATCATTTAATACGAATTTACCGTTTTCTAAAATTTCATATCCTACTGGATGTTGCATCCATGCATTAGTTGCCAAGATAAACCATGCACTTGCCCAAGAACCTAGAAAGACTAAAAAACCTGTTAAGAAATGTAATTTTTGCCCCATTAATTT
>CAZUFO010000055.1:0-13717 GCA_964619615.1 uncultured Lutibacter sp.
CATAGCAATTAATTCTATGTCTTTGAGTTTTGGCTTCCTTTTTTGTTTTAAAAAACGTTCTTTTTAGTAATATATAGTATCCGGTTTCGACTTAATTAAAAGCACTAATACCTGTAATATCTAAACCGGTAATTAATAGATGAATATCATGAGTACCTTCATAAGTAATTACACTTTCTAGGTTCATCATGTGGCGCATAATTGAATATTCGCCGCTAATTCCCATAGCACCTAACACTTGTCTTGCTTCACGAGCAATGGTTAAAGCCATGTCCACATTATTTCGTTTTGCCATAGAAATTTGTGCCGATGTTGCTTTATCTTCATTTTTTAAAACACCTAACCTCCAAGTAAGTAATTGTGCTTTGGTGATTTCAGTAATCATTTCTGCTAATTTCTTTTGTTGCAATTGAAATGATGCAATTGGTTTCCCAAATTGAATACGTTCTTTAGAATATCTTAAAGCAGTATCGTAACAATCCATTGCGGCACCAATAGCACCCCATGCAATTCCGTATCGAGCGGAATCTAAACAACCAAGCGGCGCACCCAGCCCGCTTTTGTTTGGCAATAAATTTTCTTTTGGAATTTTTACATTATCAAAAATCAATTCTCCTGTTGATGAAGTTCTTAACGACCATTTATTATGTGTTTCAGGAGTTGAAAACCCTTCCATACCACGTTCAACAATTAAACCATGAATTCTACCTTCTTCATTTTTTGCCCAGACAACAGCAATGTCTGCAAAAGGAGCATTTGAAATCCAAAGTTTTGCACCATTTAATAAATAATGGTCGCCCATGTCTTTATATTTGGTTTCCATTCCGCTTGGGTTTGAACCATGATTTGGTTCAGTTAATCCGAAGCAACCAATAAATTCACCACTTGCTAATTTTGGCAAGTATTTTTTCCGTTGTTCCTCGCTTCCATATTTATAAATAGGATACATCACTAACGAAGATTGAACAGACGCTGTTGATCTAACTCCAGAATCTCCGCGTTCTAATTCTTGCATTATCAATCCATAAGATATTTGATCTAAGCCAGCGCCACCGTATTCCTCTGGAATATAAGAACCAAAGGCTCCAACTTCAGCCAAGCCATTAATAATGGATTTTGGGAATTCTGCTTTTTGGGCATATTCTTCAATAATTGGCGAAATATCGCGCTTAACCCAATCACGAGTGGTGTCTCGGATTAATTTATGTTCTTCTGTTAATAAATCGTCTAAATTGTAATAATCTGGTGCTTGAAATAAATCTTGACTCATTGCTGTAAATGTTTTTGTCAAATGTACAAATTCACTTATTTAAAATTAAATAAAAGATGCTTTTATAACTAATACTTTAAGTGTTTTTTTTTTAGATGTTGAAATACTACTTTTATACTTATATTTGCTCTAATGAGATTCACATTTCCTAAGGAAGGAAAACTAAAAAGCAGAAAACAAATAGAAAAATTATTTGTTGAAGGAAATTCGTTGAAAGAGTTTCCATTACGTATTCGGTATTTAAAGTTAGATGATGATGAAACAAAAATTAAAGCAGGTTTTTCTGTTCCTAAACGAAATTTTAAATTAGCGGTTCATAGAATTCGAATAAAAAGATTGCTAAGAGAAGTTTATAGAAAGAATAAACACCTACTTTTTGAAGAATTAAAAGGAACATATATTGTTATGTTTTTATATACTGATAAAACGGAATGGAGTTATGTAGATTTGGAGAAAAAGATGCAATCAATAATAAATAAACTTATAAAGAACGAAGCGTAAAACATGCAAAACTCAAACAAGGAAACGATATTAATAACAGGCGGAGCTGGTTTTATTGGCTCAAACTTTATTCCTTATTTTTTAAGGAATAATAAGAATATAAAGGTTGTTAATATTGATTTATTGACCTATGCTGGTGATTTAAAGAATTTAAAAGAGGTTGAAAATAATGATAGATACACTTTTATTCAAGGGGATATTTGTGATAGAAATTTGGTTGAAAACTTATTTCAAGAATACGACATTAAAGGAGTAATTAATTTTGCTGCAGAATCGCACGTAGATAATTCAATTTTAAATCCTGATACTTTTATAAGAACAAATGTTTTTGGAACATTTAACTTAATTGATGTTGCAAGAAATTATTGGATGGATGCTCCAAATCAATATAAAAAAGGGTATGAAAACTGTCGTTTTCATCACGTTTCAACAGATGAGGTTTATGGTACATTAGGCAAAACAGGTTTGTTTACAGAAGAAACACCATACGCGCCAAACAGCCCGTATAGTGCTTCAAAGGCATCATCAGATTTTGTGGTGCGAAGTTATTTTCACACGTACGGAATGAATGTAGTAACAACAAATTGTTCAAACAATTACGGACCAAAACAGCACAATGAAAAGTTGATTCCGACTATTATTAGAAAATGTATATCAGAAGAGAACATTCCTATTTATGGTGATGGATTAAATATACGTGATTGGTTGTATGTGTTGGATCATTGTAAAGGAATAGATTTAGCTTACAAAAAAGGAGCCTCGTCAGAAACGTATAATATTGGCGGAAGAAACGAACGTACAAATTTGTATATTGTTGATTTAATTTGTGATATTTTAGACGAATTGAAACCAAGAATAAACAGTGTTTCATACAAAGAACTGAAATCGTTTGTATCGGATAGACCAGGTCATGATTTTAGATATGCAATTGACGCCACAAAAATTGAAGGAAAATTAGGTTGGAAAGCTGATGAACATTTTGAGTCAGGAATTAGAAAAACCATCGATTGGTATTTGAAAAAATACAGTTAGAATTAAAGAAAAATGTTGTTCACTGAGCGGAGTCGCAGTAAAATTAATAAAAAAAGCACGTCAGTTCGAGTAATTTTACGATTGAAATGAGTAAAAATTGTATCGAGAACAGTTGTAATAAAATAAAAAAATGAAAGGAATTATACTTGCAGGAGGTTCAGGTACAAGATTACATCCGTTAACATTGGCGGTAAGTAAACAATTGATGCCTGTGTATGATAAACCAATGATTTATTATCCGCTTTCTACATTAATGTGGGCAGGAATTAATGAAATTTTAATAATTTCTACGCCGCATGATGTACCATTATTCAAAAAACTATTGGGTGATGGAAAAAAATATGGATGCACTTTTGAATATGCCATTCAAGAGCAACCTAACGGATTGGCAGAAGCATTTATTATTGGAAAAGAATTTATTGGAGATGATAAAGTAGCACTAATATTAGGAGATAATATATTTTATGGATCTGGATTAACAGATTTGTTACAGAAAAACAATAATCCAGATGGTGGAATTATTTATGCGTATCATGTTCATGATCCGGAAAGATATGGAGTTGTTGAGTTTGATGAAAACGAAAAGGCAGTTTCTATTGAAGAAAAACCAACCCATCCAAAATCTAATTATGCCGTACCAGGAATTTATTTTTATGATAATGAAGTGATTTCAATTGCCGAAAACATGAAACCGAGTTCTAGAGGCGAACTAGAGATTACAGATATCAACAAAGAATATTTAAGACAAGGAAAGTTAAAAGTGAGTATTTTAGATAAAGGAACTGCTTGGTTAGATACAGGAACTTTTAACTCGCTTATGCAAGCGTCACAATTTGTACAGGTAATTGAAGAGCGGCAAGGCTTAAAGATTGGCGCGATTGAAGAGGTTGCTTATAAAATGGGGTATATTGGAAAAGAGGAGTTTAAAAAGTTGCTGGAACCTTTGATTAAAAGTGGTTATGGTAAAGAAATGCTAATTCATTTAAATACATAATTTGAAAGTTATACAAACCAAATTAGAAGGCTGTTTCATAATTGAACCAATTGTTTTTGAAGATGCAAGAGGGTATTTTTACGAAAGTTTTCATCAAGAAAAATTTAACGAGCTTGCTGGGAAAGAAATTAATTTTGTTCAAGACAATCAATCATTTTCTTCAAAAGGAGTTTTAAGAGGATTACATTATCAAAAAGGAACACATGCGCAAGCAAAACTAATTCGGGTTTTACAAGGTAAAGTTCTTGATGTTGTAGTTGATGTTCGAGAAAATTCAACAACTTTTGGGCAGCATTTTACTATTGAATTATCGTCGGAAAACAAAAAGCAACTATTTATTTCAAGAGGGTTTGCGCATGGTTTTGTTGTGCTTAGTGAGTCAGCTACTTTTTTTTATAAGTGTGATAATTATTACAATAAAGCAGCTGAAGGAGGAATAATTTATAATGACTCAGTCTTAAATATCGATTGGAAATTACCTCAAAATGAATTGATTATTTCTTCAAAAGATAACATACTGCCAACTTTTGAAAACAGGCTAAAATGAAGACTGTTTTAGTTACCGGAGGAAATGGGCAATTGGCAAGTTGCCTTAAAGACGTTACTAAAAACGTAAAAGGCGTTAACTTTATTTATAAAGACTTACCAAGTTTTGATATTTTAAACAAGGAATTAATTACTGCATTTTTTATCGAAAATAAGATAGATTATTGTGTTAATTGTGCCGCTTATACTGCTGTTGATAAAGCCGAAAAAGAAACAGAAATTGCATTTAATGTTAATGTTAAAGGTGTTCAGAATTTAGCAGAAGCATGTTTGGCTAATAATTCTATATTAATTCATATTTCTACAGATTTTGTTTTTAGCGGAAACAAGCAAAAATTGTATTTAGAAACAGATAAGTCAGACCCAATTAGCATTTACGGAAACACAAAAGCACAAGGTGAAGAAGCGATTGCTTTAACTCTAAAAAAATATTTCATTTTAAGAACATCGTGGTTGTATTCAGAACACGGAGCAAATTTTATGAAAACTATGATTCGATTGGGTAATGAAAAAGAAGAATTAAGTGTAATAAACGATCAGATTGGTACGCCAACCTACGCAAAAGATTTGGCACGAGTTATTTTAAAAGTAATTGAAAGCGGAAGTCAAGATTTTGGGCTGTACAATTATAGTAATGAAGGTTCGGTTTCTTGGTATGATTTTGCAAAGGAAATTTTTCTTCAAGAAGAAATAAGGATTGACTTAAAAGCCATACCAACTTCAGCATATCCAACTCCAGCAAAAAGACCAACATTTAGTGTTTTGGATACTACAAAAATTAAAAAAACATTCAATCTTGAAATTCCGTTTTGGAAAGATTCTTTAAAAGATAGTTTAGTAGCTTTTCATAAGTTATAATTCTGTATTTTAGTACACGTGTTACTGATAAAAATGCTTGAATTATGAAAAGTCTTAAGAAAATAATCGTCACTTTTATTCTATTGGCGGCAATTTCTATTTCGTTTTCCTACAAATCAGATTTTTTTGAAATTGCAAAACAAATCGAAATTTATACCACGCTGTTTAAAGAACTAAATCTGTATTATATTGATGAAATAAACCCTGCCGATGTAATGGATCGAGCAATAGAAAACACCTTAAAAGACCTTGATCCTTACACGCGATTTTACGACGAACAAGGAGTTGAAAATGTTAGAATTGCTGCGGAAGGAGAATACGGAGGAATAGGCGCTTCTATATCTTTTAATGAAGGGAATTTAATGATTCGTGAGGTTTATCAAGATTATCCGGCTCATTTAGTAGGATTACTTCCGGGAGATGAAATTACCAAGATAGACGAAACTATTTTAAAAGAACATGATGAAGAATTTGTAAGATCGTTATTAAAAGGTTTGCCAAATTCAACCTTAAAAGTTGAGGTGTTACGACAAAATGAAATAAAGAAATTTACTTTAACTCGCGAAACAGTTGAAATTAATCCAGTTCCTTTTTACGTAATGGTAGATGATGAAGTAGGTTATATTTCTTTTGTAGAATTCAATAAAAAAGCTTCCGCTGAAGTAAAAAAAGCCTTTTTGGATTTAAAATCTCAGGGAATGAAAAAGGTAATTATTGATGTGCGCCATAATCCTGGTGGCTTGCTAAATGAAGCGGTGAATATTGTAAATTTTTTTATTCCAAAAGATAAAATTGTAGTAACTACAAGAGCAAAATTAGAGAAATGGAGCACTACTTTTAAAACGAAAAAGGAGCCAATAGATACTGAAATTCCAATAACGATAATTATTGATAACAGATCAGCCTCAGCCTCAGAAATATTAGCTGGCGCATTACAAGATTATGATAGAGCAGTAATAGTTGGGCAAAGATCATTCGGAAAAGGATTGGTGCAACGCAGCCGAAAATTATCTTACGGAACACAATTAAAATTAACCATTTCTAAATACTACACGCCAAGCGGACGTTGTATACAAGAGTTAGATTATACCAATAGAAATTTAGAAACAGGAGAAATTCCAAAGTTTTCTGATGGAAATGTTTCATCTTTTAAAACTACAAATGGGCGAACAGTTTATAATGGAGGAGGCGTAACTCCAGATGTACTAATTGATCACCCAGCATTAACTGCTTCAACTAAAAAAATGTTGTCTTCTGATGCGTTTTTTAATTTTATTACCAATTATTATTTTCAACATAAAGAAGTTTTACCTGCAAATATTTTTGAAGTCGATACTACTATTTATCAAGATTTAAAGATTTATTTAAAAGAGCATTCCGATCAGTTTTTAATTGAGACAGAATTAGCATTGCAAAAAATTGAAGAAATTTCAGAAAAGGAGACCGTAGAATTAGGTATTGATTATCAGAATTTGTTAAATCAAATTTCGTTGCAAAAAATTGCATCATTAGATAATAATAAAGAAGAGATTATGGAATTATTAACAACAGGCATTGTAAGAAGATATTATTTTAAAGAAGGAGAATATCAATATAAAATGAATTTTGATAAAGAAATAAAGGGAGCAGTCGAACTACTAAATAACCCTAATAAATATGCACAGCAATTAAATTAGGCTTAAATTTGCAATAGATATTTATTTTGTAATTTAAAACTATTATGGAGAAAACTAAAATAAAGGGGCGTACAAGGGCACAAGAATCTACAGCCGCTATTGAAAAACTCTACATTGCTATGCGTCATTTGTTTAGTCGTGGGTTTTACAAACCAATGGGTGTATCGGGTGAAACTTTAAGAGAAGCATTGTTGTTACTTCGTCCAGAAATTTATGGTTCAATTGCTGAAGAGAAAATTGAATTAAATGGATTGACGTATATTATTGATAGACTTCCAGAAGGAATTGAGGAATGTCAGTTTATTAGTTTAACTGCTGATGAAGGCTATTCTAAATCGCATTTTAAATCAATTGTCCCGCCAAAAAGAAGACGTAATTGTTATCGAATTGACAAGGATCAAATGAATATTGAAATAACAAGAGGGCGTTCAGAAATTTATGATATTCTTACTCATTTAACGTTTCTTTTTATTGAGTCACATAAAATTAAAGACCGCGTTTTAGTTGGTGATAACAACAAATTAGTGCGCGAATGGGTCTTACTCGAAGAAATAGTTCTTACCAATAAAAAATTATCTCAGCAAGAATGCGAGGTTACTCTAGCTCACATGGGCACCGTTTTAGGGCGATCATTTGAAGAGGTAGTTGAAACGTATTCTTATTTTTCAGAAAAAGAGAACCCAAATCGTTTTTTGCATATTATTTATTGGTTAGGCAATTTAGCAATCAAAGAAACTCTTGAAAACAAAAAAAGAGAAATTAGTTTTAGCCCCTTATTAAAAGAAGAGATTGGGCATCATATTTATGGAGAAATTTGGGCAAATAATATCAAATACGTTCTTGAAAAAGAAAATTTATTAGATAGGCCAATACATATTATTAGTGCAAATATGCATAGTGTAATGAATTCTATTTATGCTCCAATGATTTTGAAAGAGCATGTTAAATCTAAAGATTCAATAGCGCTGTATGAAACTTTAAGTGAAGATTCTAATGATGCTTTAAGAAAAAAAGTAAAAAATTACGCAGCTAAAAATGGCTTGATTTACATCCCAGATAATTCAGGAACAAACATTAATGTTCAAATTATTGACACTAAAATTATTGGCGGTTTAAATAACGTTTTTAAAAGTAATAATTCTAAAGCCATAAAACCAGTACTAATTGTTATGGATTATGCATTTGGTGAACAGGCTTTTGAAACCATGGACGAATTATTGAAGCCTTATTACTGCAATAAAGGGAATAAATATCATTTAAATGTCGAAAGCATTTCCATTATGGGGAAAGCAGGGATTCTTGAAGGTGGAAAGGGAGATGTTATGATACCTTCTGCTCATATTTTTGAAGGAACTGCGGATAATTATCCGTTTAAAAACGAATTAAAAAAGAGTGATTTAGAAGGTTTGGGTGTTGATGTATTTGAAGGCGCAATGATTTCGGTATTAGGAACATCACTTCAAAATAAAGACATATTAAAGTTTTTCCATGATTCGACTTGGAAAGTAATAGGTTTAGAAATGGAAGGTGCACACTATCAGAAAGCAATACAATCTGCCTCAAAAATACGAGGAAATATTTCAGAAAATGTAAAAGTGCGTTATGCTTATTATGCCTCAGATAACCCGTTAGAAACAGGGAGTACATTAGCTTCTGGAGGATTAGGGACAACTGGTGTAAGACCAACCTATGTAATAACTCAAAAAATACTAGAACAAATCTTTTAAAAAGTATATTTTTGCTGAATTCTAAAAATTAACAAAACGATGAGTACTAAAGAAAATCAGAATCAAAGCAATGAAGAAGAAATAGATTTAGGGAAACTATTCTCATTGATTGGTAATATGTTTTCAAATTTATTCCGATTTATAGAAAAAGTGTTAAAAGGACTTTTTCATTTCTTTATTTTATTATTACTCTTTTTAAAAGAACACCTTTTAAAATTAATTATTGCAATTGTTATCGGTGCAAGTTTAGGTTTCGCATTAGACTTTATAAGCCCACAAGAGTATACATATGACATGCTTATTGAACCCAATTATAATTCTATAGATCAGATTTATGAGAAAATGGAGTATTATAACGTACTTATTGATAGTGGTGATTCAATAGCATTAAGTAATCAGTTTAATATTTCTTTTATAGATGCAAATAGTTTAGTTCAATTTACACTTACTGCTTACGAAACAAAAAAGGATCAAATTTTAGCCTATGATGCTTTTATTAAAGAGACAGATTCCCTCTCTCAAAGGTATTTTTCATTTGATGATTTTGTTGGAGAAGGAACATCAAAGTATGATTCAAAACAATATATGTATCGGATAGTTTCTAAAACAGCTAGTTTAAAAATTTTCGCAGATAGTATAATTGCAAATATTGAAAGCAATCCGACTTTAAAAAATAAAAGAAGAGTTAAATTAAACACCTTAAAATTAGACTCTATAGCCGCTAGAATTGCTTTAAGAGAAATAGACTCTTTGCGTAGTCTGTATAAAAAAGTAACGTTATTAGAAGTTGAGAAAGAAAATATACCAAACACCAGTACCTATTTAGACTTTTCTAAAAGTTCGGATTCAAATAATAATGATATAGCCTTTTTTAATATTTCAAAAGAACTAAATGCCCGTTTAATTCAAATCGAATCAGATAAGGAAGAGAGTGATGAGATTGTTAAAGTACTAACTGTTTTTAATCCAGCAGGAAGAGAAGTGGGCGCGTTTTATGAAACCAACATGTTTCAGCTTGGAAGGTTGTTTGGAGGGGTTTTACTTTTGATAATTTTATTTAAAAAATTAAATGATTACTTGAAAGAGTATAGTAAAAAAGAATTATAACTCAACGAAAGTTTATGCTTTTAATATAATGACATGCTAACTTTTTTAAATGCTAACATTGATAATAAGTTACATATTGCCATAAAAGCATCCATAAAAGCTGGAATTGAAATTATGAAGGTTTATGAAAAAGATGATTTTAATATTGAAATTAAAGATGACAATTCCCCATTAACTCAAGCAGATAAAAATGCAAATGATGTAATTAATTCTTTTTTGACTCCTACTAAGATACCAATCATCAGTGAAGAAAATAAACAAACAGATTTTTCAGAAAGACAAAACTGGGATTTGTGTTGGATAGTTGACCCGGTTGATGGCACCAAAGAGTTTATTAAACGCAATGGAGAGTTTACCGTAAATATTGCTTTGGTGAAAAAAGGCATGCCAATTCTTGGAGTTATATATGTTCCGGTTAGTAAAACACTTTATTTTGGAGATGTAGTAAATCAAAAAGGATTTAAAGCAGTTTTAGATAATCATGATACTTCTGTTGAAGTTGTTTTGGAAAAAGCAGTAGCGTTAAAACCTAAAACAACAAGTTCAAATCGAATTCAAGTTGTTGGTAGTCGCTCACACATGAGTCAGGCAACTTTGGATTATGTGGACGATTTAAAATCAAAAGAAAAAGAAGTAGAAATAGTGTCTAAAGGAAGCTCACTAAAGTTTTGTTTGGTGGCTGAAGGAAATGCAGATCTGTACCCTCGTTTTGCTCCAACGATGGAATGGGATACCGCAGCAGGACAGGCTATTTGTAATGCTGTTGGAATTGAAGTTATTTCTGAAGTTACAAAAAACCCACTACTATATAATAAAGAAAATTTGTTGAATCCTTGGTTTATTTGTGGCGAAATCAAAACCCTACAAAAACAGTAGGTTATTAAAAAATGTTTGTTATTTTTGCTGAACTATTAATAGATTAGACTTTTTTTATATGGGAGATATATCACAAAAACGACACATTGCAAAAACGATAACTTGGAGGGTTATAGCTTCATTAACTACATTTGTAATTGCATACTTTTTTTTTAGGCACGATCCACAAGCAACTGAAAAGGCAACAGGAGTAGCGTTAACTGAAGCTGTTCTTAAAATGGGATTGTATTATTTTCATGAACGAATTTGGTATAAGTCTAATTTTGGGCTAACTTTAAGAAAGAAGAAAATTAATTAAATATGATTATTCCACATAATTTTAATATTGATAAAGAAAAGAGGAATAAACAAAACAAACATGCATCCTTTTTATTATGGTTTACTGGCCTTTCTGGTTCTGGAAAATCAACACTTGCAAACCTAGTAGAAAAGGAACTTTACAAACAAAAGGTTAAAACATACATTTTAGATGGTGATAATATTCGTTCCGGAATAAATAACGATTTATCTTTTGAACCACAAGATCGCTCTGAAAATATTCGTAGAGTTGCAGAAATTTCAAACCTTTTAATTGATGCAGGTCTTGTTGTTATGGCTTCTTTTATATCACCCTACAAAAACGATAGGATAATAGTGAGTAATATAATAAAATCATGTAACTTTGTCGAAATTTTTGTTAATACAAGCATAGAAGAATGCGAAAGGCGTGATGTAAAGGGGTTGTATAAAAAGGCTCGCGAGGGTGAAATATTAAATTTAACAGGAGTTTCTACTCCTTATGAAATTCCGGAGCAACCAGATGTAGAAATATTTACAGAAAAGGAAACTATTGAAGAGTCGGTTGCAAAAATAATGAAATTTATTGCGCCAAAATTAAAACGTAACCATGAGTAGATATTATTTAAATTATTTAGACGAGTTAGAAAGTGAGGCCATTTTTATTTTACGTGAAGTTTGGGCGCAATTTCAAAACCCAGTAATCCTATTCTCTGGAGGAAAAGATTCTATTTTAGTCGCTCACTTAGCTAAAAAAGCATTTTATCCAGCCAAGATTCCATTTCCATTGATGCATGTTGACACAGGGCATAATTTTCCTGAAACCATTCAATTTAGAGATGATGTGGTAAAGGAATTGGGCGTGCAACTTATCGTAGGTTCTGTACAAGAATCAATAGATGAAGGTAGAGTTACTGAAGAGAAAGGAAAAAACGCTACAAGGAACGCTTTACAAATAGGGACTTTGTTAGACGCCATTGAAAGCAATAAAATAGATTGCGCTATTGGTGGCGGTCGTAGAGATGAAGAAAAAGCGCGGGCTAAAGAACGGTTCTTTTCACA
This sequence comes from uncultured Lutibacter sp., assembly GCA_964619615.1. Classification (GTDB taxonomy): domain Bacteria; phylum Bacteroidota; class Bacteroidia; order Flavobacteriales; family Flavobacteriaceae; genus Urechidicola. The sequence continues at coordinate 11,926 of CAZUFO010000055.1, forward strand.
TCGTGATGATTTCGGACAATGGGATCCTAAAAATCAACGTCCAGAATTATGGAATTTATTTAATGGCAATTATTTTGAAGGAGAGCACTTTAGAACATTCCCAATTAGTAATTGGACAGAAATGGATGTGTGGAATTACATCAAAAGAGAAGAAATAGCAATTCCATCGTTGTATTATGCGCATGAAAGAGAAGTAGTTTGGAGATCTGATTCTTGGATCCCAAATTCTGAGTTTTTAGTGTTGGAAGATCATGAAGAAATAGTAACCAAGAAAATTCGCTTTAGAACTTTAGGAGATATTACGATTACTGGAGGGATTGAATCAGAAGCAGATACGTTGGAGAAAATTGCAGATGAAGTTGCAGGAATGCGACAAACAGAACGTGGAAATAGAACTGATGATAAGCGTTCAGAATCTGCAATGGAAGATAGAAAGCGGCAGGGGTACTTTTAGCCTACGAAATGTTGATCATTGAGCGGAGTCGAAATGACTCTTTTGGGAAGAGTTTTAGGAAGAGTTAAAACTTTTCACTTCGATTCCGCTCAGTAAACGAGTTCGGAATGATAAAAGTAAAAAATATAAAAATAAAAACGGAAATAAATATTAAGTCTCAAAAGCTACACAACTCTACAGTTTTACAACTTCACAATTCAACAACTTAACAGTATGTTAGACAACAACCAATTATTAAGATTTACAACTGCAGGAAGTGTAGATGATGGAAAGAGTACTTTAATCGGTCGTTTATTATACGATTCAAAATCAATTTTTGAAGACCAATTAGCAGCCATAGAAGCAACCAGTAAAAAGAAAGGACACGAAGGTGTGGATCTTGCATTATTTACAGACGGACTGCGTGATGAACGTGAACAAGGAATTACCATAGATGTAGCCTATCGTTATTTTACAACTCCAAAACGTAAATTTATTATTGCCGATACCCCAGGGCATATTCAATATACACGTAATATGGTGACGGGTGCATCTACTGCAAATGTGGCAACCATTTTAATTGATGCACGACACGGAGTAATTGAACAAACCAAACGACATGCATTTATTGCATCGCTACTACAAATTCCGCATATTATTGTATGTGTAAATAAAATGGATTTAGTTGATTTCTCGGAAGAGGTGTTTAATAATATTGTAGCGCAATTTGAAGAGATATCTTCCAAAATGTTGGTAACCGATGTACGCTATATTCCGATGAGTGCATTGTTAGGAGATAATGTAGTAAACCGATCTAAAAACATGGAATGGTTTCAAGGAGCACCGATGTTGCACACCTTAGAAACCATGCATATTAGTAGCGATATTAATAAGGTTGATGCGCGTTTTCCTGTACAAACAGTTTTAAGACCACAAAGCGAAACTCATAGAGATTACAGAGGGTATGCAGGTAGAATTGCAAGTGGTGTTTTTAGAAAAGGAGATGAAATTACGGTGATGCCGTCTGGGTTTACTTCTATTATAAAAAGTATTGATTTGGGAGATATAACAGTACAAGAAGCCTATGCTCCAATGTCAGTTTCAATTACCTTGGAAGATGATATTGATGTTGGAAGAGGCGACATGATTGTTAGAACAAACAACAAGCCAACAGCGACACAAGATATTGAAGTGATGTTGTGTTGGTTGAATAATACCTCAGCAAAACCAAAAGCAAAATATACGATTAAACACACAACAAATAATCAAAAAGCAATGATTAAGGAAGTCGTTTATAAAATAGACATCAATACTTTAGGAAGAATCACCGATGATAAAAACTTAAGAATGAATGATATT
>CAZUFO010000056.1:0-3617 GCA_964619615.1 uncultured Lutibacter sp.
TTTTTTTGTACATTTGTGCTTATCCGAAAAGTAGTGCTTTTTTTATCGCCACTACTCATACACAAACCGTTGTAAAGCATTGCAGAAAAACACAAAATGAAGAAAAACATCAAACTCATTTCAATTATTTTAACTCTTGTTATTTCAGCAATTTTGGGATATATAGAAATAGGAATGTTTAAAGAATATGGCTGGACATTATTTGCTGTTATTCCGTTTTTAATTGGGTTTCTACCACCTTTTATTGTGGGAAGACAAAATGAAATCTCAAGAAATGAGAGTTTTAAATTAAGTTTTTTAACATTGGGAATTGTGCTTCTTGGACTTCTTGTTTTTGCAATTGAAGGAATGATTTGTATAGCAATGGCTTTTCCATTAATCGGACTTCTAACTTGGCTTGGTTCTTATTTAGGTTATAAAATAAATGCTGGAAAATGGATTAACTCAACGAATACAACAATCGGACTATTTTTGATTTGTGTTACTACTATGAGTTTTGATTATATCAATAAACCTGAAAATTTAATTCCCGTAAAAACGACAATAATAGTAAATGCACCAATTAATGAAGTGTGGAAAAATGTAGTAACTTTTAACAAAATTGATGAGCCAACCGACTGGATTTTTAATACTGGAATATCATACCCAACAGACGCAACAATAAAAGGAACTGGAGTTGGAGCAATTAGATATTGTAATTTTACAACTGGTAGTTTTGTAGAACCAATTACAACTTGGAACGAGCCGAATTTATTGCAGTTTGATGTTATTGAACAACCAATACCAATGAATGAATTTAATCCGTTTTGGGAAATTCACCCACCACATTTAGATGGTTATTTCAAATCGTATAAGGGGCAATTCAAATTAACAAAAATAGACGAAAACAGAACGGAATTAGAAGGAACAACTTGGTACAAAGTTGATATTACACCAGAAATATATTGGAAAAGTTGGTCAGATTTTATAATTCACCGAATACATAAAAGAGTTTTAAACCATATAAAAATAGAAGCGGAAAAATGATAAACGCTTTACAACAATGGCTATACCCAACGCTACCCAAATGTAGTTTCAACCTTAAAGCAAAAATACGAATTAAAAAACAAGTCGTAATCGCAACAGATACAATAGGTGGACATATACGTAAAGAAAGAATAAAACGAAACATCGACCAAGTCGTATTAGCAAAAAAGTGGAATATGACATCAGTAATGCTTTCTAATTTAGAATTGAATAGAAAGCCAACGCCACCAAAATATCTTAATCAAATCACTCAATTTTTAGATTATGTTCCAAAAATTAAAATGGACTTTGACCGACTTGGTATTTACACACAATTATTCAGAATTGATAATAATATTTCCTTTAAGGAATTATCAAAACAAATAAATATTTCGCAAAAAGAACTCAAACATTTAGAGGTCGGTAAATATGGAAAACGTCACCGAATATTAAACGAAAAAGTAACATCATTTCTAAAACAAAACCCTACTTCTTCCGTAATGCTTTCATAATAATATTAGTGATTGATTGTTGCTTGTCTGTATCGTCAGCACTTGAATAATTAACTTTCACTCGATAACCTCTAATTCGTTTTTGAACAATTTTTACTTTCGGTTCTGTTGCATCAAGATAGAGAGACAAATCTTCTGACTTGAAAAAGTGAATAATGGAATGGTATTTTTTAGCAATGGTTTTTAATGCTAAATCTTTAATTTTCTGCAAATGTTTTTCGTTTTCAGAAATCATATAGACCAAAGAAAAACCATCATTAATACATTTCTGTATATTTATGTTTGCCTCATATTCAACAGTATTGGACACACTGACTTCCACAGCAATTCTTAATTCATCTTTTAACAAAGCAACATCAACACGACCTTTTTTATCTTTTGTTTCTTGTTCAAAAGTTGCCTTGAAACCTCGCTGTTGAGCCATAGAGCGAACATAATGCTGTAATGACCTATGTTTCCGTAAAACTTCCTGTTCACGTGCCTGTTCAAGATATTCTTTCTTTTGATTTTCAAAATTTGAAGTTTTGGATGGTGTCGTTTTTTCTTTTTCAAAGGTGGTTTTTAGTTCTGCTATTCGTTTCTGTTCTTTACTATCACTTTCTGTTTTTTCAACTTCGACAACTTCTTTTTCTATTGATTTTTTAGAAACACGAACGATATTATTTTTCGGTAAATATTCATTCAATAATTCTTTAACGTCTGCTACTGGTGTAGCATAGTTATCTTGCGAATTTTTAATGATATATTTTTTTATACGTTCGGCTTCGTTTGGTTCATTATATATTTCAAGTGGAAAAGTTTTTAAATTAAAATCATTACTTCGTTTATCAATCTTAACCAATGCTTCACCAAGACCAAGTTCCATAAAATCATCTGCTTCAAAGTGTGAAAAATTTGATGATATTCTACGTGCATCTTTGTCGTTCTGTCTAAAAAATATTTGTGTTGCTGTATTGGTTAAAATTGAATTTAAAATTTTAGTATCAAATTGTTCAAGGTGTTGTACTACTAAACTTAAATTTAGTGAATATTTTCTTGCCCCTGTAAGTATTTGTTCAATGTTTGGTGTATTGGCGTAATAATGCGCTTCATCAATATAGAGATGTATTGGATGGCGTTGCTCCTGTGATATGGAAGCACGAGAAAAAGCAATTTGTGTAATTTTTGAAACAATTAAATTTGCTATGAATTTAGAGTTTTCAAGCCCTATCAACCCAACCGATAATTGAATTAATATCGTCTTTTTCTGTATCACTAATTCGTTAAAATCAATACCTTTTCGCACCGTAAAAAAGTTTCGTAAAAGTCGTGTTTGCATATATGAATCTATACGCAAAAGTAACGGTGATAATTCGTGACGTTTTACCAAAGAAAACTCATTTTTCCAGTAGTACTGTAAAATAGGGTCATCAAGTGTAATTAGGTATTCAGCACGATATTCTGGTTCTAACAAAAAACGTTTCATATCCAAAATAGAGGCTTCTTTTTCTGAATATATAAGCGTAGAAATAGTTTTTTGAAGCACGGCATTAATTCGGTCTCCTGTGGAAATAAAGGTATTCTGAAAACTACTGATTATGTCACTCGCCAAAACTCCTTTTTCCGATTCAGTTTCTGCTGAAAAAATATTAAAACCAAAAGAAAAATCAGCATCAGCGATATTGATATATACAACATTTTCTTTGTCTTCTTCTTTGATGTTTAATAACAAGTCAGAAACAAGGTCACCGTGTCCGTCTATACAAAAGGTTGCTACATTAGGGTTTTGTATGGATTGTTGTATCAGTTGCTTTAAAGCGTGAGTTTTCCCACTTCCTGTCGCACCTGCTAATAATGAATGACGACCAAAAGTCTTTTCAGTAATAGAAACGGTTTCTGTTATTCCGTTATGTTCGTTAAAACCTAAAATATATTTGTTGTCGATATATTCAGACTTAACGGATTTTGTGTTTCCTGTATATGCGTTTAGTTTTCGAGAAACCAATGTCTTATTCGGAAAATGAAAAAACGTTGCAAGTTCTTTACTCGATAAAATCATTCCTAAACGGTTTGATTGACGATAATATACATTTTTAAGATGACCATCCTTATATTCATAAC
>CAZUFO010000056.1:3633-12780 GCA_964619615.1 uncultured Lutibacter sp.
GTATCAGATTATTGTATGCACTTTGCGACATATTCGATATGTTCCGTATCAATTCACGACCAAGTGTATTCGTTCTTTGCTGACTGCTCCCTTGTGCAACAACACGAATAATTGTTGCAAATAATGGATAAGAGGTTTTTTCAGTACAAAGTTTTGGTAACTCATTAAAGTCTTCAAAAAACGAACTACCAACACCGTCATTACTGGCAACTTGCATTCCATACGAAAATGGAGCAGTTACTCCTTTAAACATTATCTGTAACATTGCAGTATCTCCTTGATGTAAATTATCAAGCGTTGCAATGAATGGTGTAAGTGGATCAAAATTATAGTTGTCGGTGGTGGCGATGGGAATCAAACTTTCATTGTCTATTCCAAAGTCCACAATGCCAACCAATCGTTTTAAATCAAAACCAATATCATATGCAGAAATATCACGCATCATAATTGTCGGAAAGAATGCTTTAATCTGTGATGTAATTACAGCAAGGTCTTCTTTGTCGCAAACAATCTGAAAGATAATCGTTTCGTATGTACCGATTACCTCAAAACTAATAGGTGTTTCGGTAAAGGAAAGTTGGTTGATAAATTCAAGGGTAATCGGTGCTGAAATTTCTTGTCCATTTGGGAACGAACAAGAAAATCCTACAAGTTCTGGTTCTATGGTAATCGGAATTGTTTTTACCTCTACATATTCTTTAATTTCTTCTTCATCTGCGACTTTAAATAAATTGCCAATCAGTTTAAAAAAACTTGGTTCAATACCATCATCAGTAGTATTTTGTTTTGGCAATTTTGAAAATGGAGGAATATATGGTGGTTCAATATCAATCACCGAATCAGCAAGATAATATCCTTTGTTTAGATAATCAAATTCGTAAAACGAAAGTGTTAATTGTTCTTGGAGCGTAAGTGATTTCATATTTCAAACTACCTTTTAAAGAGGTCTTTCATAATCGGTTTACGTTCAGCATCGCTTAACTTTCTCACACCTTTGTCTTTTGTAATTTCGTCTATGACTGACAACATAGATTCGTGAATAAAGCCCATAATAATTTCGGTAGTATCGTGCGTATAAAACGTTTTTGGAAAGAGTTTTTTAGCAAGATATGAACCTATAAAAGGAATTTGACTGATAATAATTTCACTTCGGCTTTTATTTAAAATAAGCCAACTCGAAAAGAACGTGCTACTTGAAAAAGGACTACAACAAATGTAGTATTCTAAATTATCTTTTACGACTTTTAAATACAATCGGTTTGCAGAGAAAACACTTTTTTCTTTTAAGGTTGTGGTTGAAACAATCAATCCATCAATATTTTTCTCTTCCAATTTCTTTTCAAGCAAAGCATAGAACGAAGACGGAGAGTATTTAAAGTTGCTAAAAAATGCACTCCAATGACTCGATATATCTTGTTGCACTTTTCCGAAGAAGAATTTAAGAGTGCCAATGATTATAATAAGGAGGATAATAGGTTGTAAAAACATAATTTTAAGATTTTGGTTAAGTCTTAAAATTAAATCTAATTATTGGTTTGGTGATGTAAAAAGGATGAACGTTGTTTATTGAGTATCAAAACAACTTTAAAACTGACGAAATAAAAAAAGTCCCTTATTCAGGGACTTCAAATTCGATGACTTCTACGTCTTCAATTTTCTGTAATTTTTTATCAACCGTAACTAAAAAATAATCTAATTCCATCGCTGTCGCTACAATAATAGCGTCAGGAGTTTTTAAAGCATTTTTTCTACGTAATGATATTGCTTTCTGTTTAATTCTTCCACTAACGGGAACAACATTAACATTAGCGAGCACATCAGAAAGTATTTCGTGTTCAGTATCAGTAAGTTTATGGTAACCCAACAACTCAATTTCTGTAATATCTGAAATAAAAATATTGTTTTCTGTCAAAATTTCCATTGCAATAGCGTGATTATATACCGCCGCATAAAGAATGATATTTGTGTCTAATACTAAATTATTCGAGCCAGCCATCACGCATTTCTTTTTGAATTTGTAATGGAGTCATTTTTAAACGACTCAATAAACCACCTAATTTTTTCAAACTATTGATTTTTTTTTGTCGCTTTCGCTCCCAATTAATCTGCTGTGCTTTACTGACAAGGGTTCTCGCTTGTTTTCGAGACATACCTTTTGTGATTACTACAACCATACTTTTTAATTTTTAAAGGATTATACAAATTTACATATTAAATATAATATGTAACCATTTTTTCAAAGTATATAGTAAAAATACAAAATTGCAAGAACTTAAAACTTGTTGCAAAATAAAAAATCCGCTATTGTTAGCGGATTTAAAACGTATTGAAATAGACTTGTTATTCATTCTTAAAATAAGGTAATTGTTTAAGTTCATCAATATATTTATTTCCTATTTTTAAATGCGTTTTATTGATAAATAAATACAACCACGATAATCTGCCAGTAACATAGCCCGTATTACAACTTGTGTATTTAGAAATTCTAATCAAATTAATATTGTTTTTCGTTAGATTAAAAAACTCACACATTGTTAATCTTATATAATAAATGTTTTCATCAGAAAATATTTTTAGCCAATTTTTCTCTGTTTGGGTGGAAACATATTTAATAGTTCTTACATCAACCAACTCAATATTTGGCTTTACTATTTTGCCATTTTTGGTAAGTTCAATATTTCCATTATTATTTTTATATGGTCTATTGTAAAACCATAATTTGTAATTATTGTTTACTGTTTCCATGGCGAATAGTTTAAATTGTTAAAAAAGACATTCAAATAATCATACAATCTTTCCATTTTGCTTTTGCAGTCGTGCGATAGATGATGAAAGAAAACTTCTATGTACACTTGAAAGCCAATCTGTAAAATATGCAGTAAAAAACCTATTGTAGTAAATTCCATCACAAACAGACCGTACAAATTCAAGCCTATAAATAGGTAGAGATTATAGATACTAATCTTTTTAAAATGTTTGATAATGAATTTACCAAAACGACTATTTACTTTCATACCATTACTTTCTACCATAACCATAGTGCTTTCGGTTATTCGTGAAAAATCAACGTTATGTAAATCAATATGAAATAAATCGTGTAGCAATGACATATTACCGTGGTAGCAATGATTAAACAGCCAAAGAGTTATTAGTAAGACGAAACTACCGGTTAAAAAAACGAATAATCGTTTTTTAAAATTGTCGGATAATACTATTTCAAGTATTACTTCTGCCGAAGTTTTTACAAGTTCAACAAAATAATTGTAAAGTTTTTTCATAATAAAGATGTTTTTTTAGAAAAAGAGTTAATGAAACTCTTTTCATACATCTGTTTATTATGAATTCATTGCCTATAAGAAATTTGTTATGGCACGATTGATGCAATATATCAATCGACACAACGTTTACTTTTGTAGTAAACTGTATTTGAAGCAATATTTTGTAAATTGTAAATAATTCACTAATTTTGCAATACATTAAAAAAACTGTACCGAGAATTTTCGAAGAGACTAGGTACAAGTCAGGATTTCTTAATTGGGCAAATCGTTCAATAAAAAACTGAATACGAAAAGAGCCGCTATTTATAGTTTGGCTCTTTTTTAATTTCCAAAAGTTTGAGCCATTTGCTTTGGAATCTTCATTTGTTAATGAGAGAGCGTTTGTACATATAGTATAATAGTCAGTACTAACAATTTCTTGTCTGTTTGTGTTTAAAATTATATTTCTTGTATTTTCTAACATTCTACTTATATATTATTGGCTAAAATAATAATATTTTACAAAACAACCAAACAAATATTAAATAAAAACAATCAAACCTAATATTAAAAGAATAAAAACAAACAAAAGCAATATAAAAATAAATTTCTTTTTATTCTTGTCGATTTGAAATATTTTTGTATTTTTGTCACTTCTTAAAACAAACAGCAAAACAATGTCAGAAATTATCGTAAATAAAAAAGAAATTATCTTTTTAGAAAATGAATTAAAACTTAAACTTATTGAAGACCTTGTGTACAAAGACTTATTAGACATTAACTGGAATAGCAATACAGAAAATTACAAGGTATTAATTGATACAATTTCAGATAACACAAAATCTAAAAAGAAAATTGGAGCAACCTTTTTGCGAGATTTATTCTACAAAAAAGAAGAGTTTAGACAGGTTCGAGAAAAAAATATTAATTTAATTTATGATTATTTATATAAAAAAAATAGAAATATTTTTTTAAATGAGAACAATATCACCTTTGATTCTAAAAAATACTACCTGTATTCAGTAAAAATCTTAACAGATGAACAAAAAAAAACGGTTAAAGATGAAAATAAATTAGATATCACATTTTTAACTTTTGAAGACGAACCAAACTCTATAATTATTTCACAATATAAAAACTCCAAAACAGGAGTTTGTTTTTTTATTGACCAAAATTTTTTACAAGAATATAGGTCAATGAAATTCTTGATTGATTTGTTTACGGAATCGTTTATATCTTTAATTATTAATTTTAATGTTAAATTTATTTTTGATAACAATATTGATGAAGACGAAAAATTTAATTTGAATTCTAATGAAAATAGAAATATTGTTTTTGAATTTTGGGAAAAGAAAAAAGAAAGTATCAAAAATGAAAGTTTTAGAAATAAAATTGAGGAAATACCATTTATGACTATTTTAGAAAATCTTAAAAGATTTTCGGATGAAAGTGATATCCAAGAAAAAACTTCAATAGATAATTTTTTACCATTATTAAAAAAATTAAATAAAGGTTTAAGATACGAGCCTTTAAAAAACATTTACAAAAGTTCTGAAAATGACAACTCTGGAAAAGACTATAATATATTAGGCGTTATAGGTTATGATGGATATTTTAATAATAAAGAGAAAAACGAAATGTTAAAGTATTTTTATTATTTCAGTGAAACTTTAAAAAACTCAAATATTATAAGAATATTTACAATACCATCAAAAAAGATAAAAGGTAAAGGGTGGCGTTCACAATTAGACTCTGACATTAATAATTTACTTTATCAATATATTTATATGAACTTAACAAGTAATGTAGAAACATACATACTTACTTATGATGATAACGAAATCACCGATGCAGATACAGGTATAATGTGGCATCAAGATTACGTTTTAAGAATTGAAAAAACGAAAGATGATAAAGGTAATTTAGCAGACTCACTCTTTAAAACTCACAACAAACGTGATGTTGCAGATGATGAAAAAACAGAATTATATTTTGCATATCCAGAAGATGAAAATGAAGTAAATCAAATGTTGAAATTAAATTATAACAATAAATTATACATTAAAAAAATGTTTAATGATTTTATAAATCGAATTTCTTTAAATCGAATAGAAAAAAAATATGCACATATTCAAAGAGTTGAATTAAATAACACAGATATATTAAAAAATATTCTTAATATGAATACCTCAAATTCTGAACTTTTTAAAATACTAGAACTGGATGTGAATTTGTTTTATGAAAACAATTAAAAACTTAAACGTTCTTGCAGTTTCCGCACCACATTGGATTTCAAATGGAAATTTGGATAGTAAATTTTATACGTTTAATAGCCAAACTCCTTTTAGTCTTCAAAATGCAATTAGAGATGCAGTTTTAAGTGCTGAAAAAGGTTTTAGTAAATATTGGCATAATTCAAATTTCAAGAGTTCTAAAACACGAAATGAAGCAGTTTTGTTAATGGAATATTGGGAGCAAGATAAAGATAAGTTTGAAAAACTTTTTGAAAAAATAAATCCAAATTTGCTATTAATTGGGGCTATGACGCTTTCGTTTCGTGGTGCAATAGAAATAGCAAAATATGCCAAACGAAAAAAAGGAAATAATATTTTTATCGTTCTTGGTGGAAAACACGCAAACGAAACAGTTTTTAGAAGTAGAAATAAAAAACATATTTTAAATCACGTTGCATCTCCTTTAACATTAATGCAAGAAAAAGCCATACCGCATATTTTTGATTTGATTGTCAGCGGTGACGGAGAAAAAGTAATAACAGTAATTGGAAATATTATTGGTAGATTATTAGAAAAAAAGGCTTCGTTTGATAATTTTAATAATGGTTCTAATAGATTAAAACTTGAAGAGGCACACGGTGATTGGATAACAGGACAATTAATAAATAATGAACTTGTTTATATTGGAAGTAAAAAAAATAATTTAATAGATTATACAAGACTTGCATATGCTATTGAGCAATTTGAATTTAAAAAAGGTTTTGAAATTTTCGGAACAGATTATACCGTTCACGCATACAGTGATAATTCTCGTGGTTGCGGTTATGATTGCTTTTTCTGTTCGGAAAAAGGAACTATAAATGGTAAACTGCGTATTAAAGATGATACATCTATAAATCGCCTTTTTTATCAATTTTCTGTACTTGAAAAATACAAGAAAAAAGACTATAAAGGTAAGTCCTTTTCAATTTTTATAGAGGATTCCATTTTCTTAACAGGAAGACCTGATTTTATTAATCAGTTTTCTGAAAGATGTATAGATAGCAAAATACATACGAAATTTGGTGCTCAATTTACATTAGATACTTTTTTTATATTGAAAGATATTGAAATAGAAAATTTAATAAAAGTAGGATTAGATTATATTGCATTTGGGATTGAAACTATTGATGATGATATTGCAAAAACATTTAGTAAAAACACGGATAAAAAAACAGGGTGGAAACAAAAAATAAAAAATGTTGTTTTAAGGTGTCAAAAATTTAACTTAAAATGTGGAATGTTTTTAATTTGGGGTTTAGGTGAAATGCAAGATGATAGAAAAAATCAATTATTAGAAATATTAAATTGGATCAAAATTTATAATGTACCGATTGATATTGGTTTAAATATAGCGACACAGCATCCATTACAAATTGTTAATGATACGCATTTAGATAAATTTGGTTATAAAAAATATAATTATATAGATTGGGGTACAGATATAGATGATGAATATTTACCCTATTTTATAGAACTGTTTGGAGAAGCAAGCACAAAATATGCAATTAATAAAAATAGTTTGCCTAGTATTACAGAATTAGAAGAATTAAAAAAAATCTATATTGAGATTAAGCAGATAACATACAGTATGGTTTAATGACAAATAACGCACACATATCAAATTTAAAAATTCATCAAGAAAATATTAATGAATTAAAATCACTTGAGAATTTAAGGTCTTTAATTTCAAATTACTTGAATGTCAATCAAAATATTTCCTTTCGCAATAACACAACATCAATTTTAATAGACGTATTACAAAGTATTGATGTAAAAGACGATTATACTTTGATATATTCTGATTTAGAGCATCCTTGTGTTCAAAATGTAATTCCTCATTTTTTTCCAAAAGATAAGATTGTCTTTCTAAAATTGTATGATTTATTGCTTGATGGTGATTTTGAAAAAATTGAAGAAAAACTATCTGCTGTTTATGCAGAAAAATCTATTTATCTATTTTCTCACGTTTTATGGAATACTGGCGTAAAATTAAATATTGAATTGATGTCTAAAAATATAAAAAAACATAATTCAGACAATCTTATTATTATAGATGGTGCACAAGCAGTCGGTAATTTACCGCAATTATTTTCTAATGAATTTGAAAATAACATTATTGATTTTTATGTTGGATGCACTCATAAATGGATAGGTACAAAAAATTTGTTAGGCTTTGTTGTTGTAAGTGATGAAATAATGTTAAAAAAACAATCAATAGTAAATAAAATTTTCTTGAAAGATATTTTTTCAACATTTGCAGGAGAAATAAGTTTATTAAAAATTGATTGGAGTATGTCCACATATAATACTTTGCTTTTATTACAGATAACAAAGGGTTTAATTGAAATTTTCACTTCAAACATTAATGAAAAAATAATAAGCAATAAACAACACCTTACAGATAATATTTATTCTATTCCAAGTACTAAAAGTAGAGAAACTAAATATTTTGCTTTTTACGGACTTAAAAAACATTTAATAATGAAATGTGATTTATTAAATATTGAATACTCACACATTATTGATGATGACCAACTGCCAAATAATTATTCTTGGTTAAGATTGGAGCGATAATCAAAATATTTAGGTTGTAATTCAACTATTTTTCTAATTCTGAATATGTCATTTTAATATATCTAATCACAGAAACACAAAATAAATTAAATCGCTTTACAAGGTTAATTTATATGTTTATTATTAATTTAATATCTTTGTACCAATTAAAAACAAGAAAGATTTTACTACTGTTACATAGAAAATGAAAGTTCAATCTTTTCTTAAAGGGACTTTACTTTTTTTGAAAAAGTGTTATCTTGAAGAAAACACTTTAAATTAACAAATTAACAAATTAACAAATTAAAAATTATTAAATATGAAAATTCTATTAGACATAAAAGACAATAAGGTTTCATTTATTATGGAATTACTTAACAGTTTTAGTTTTGTAAAAGTTAAACCACTTTCAAATGAAAAAGCCGAAATGATGAGTGATATTCGTGAAGCCATTGAAGACGTTAATTTAGTTAAAAATGGTGAAAAACAAGCCAATAACGCTGAAAATTTCATCAATGGATTATAAAGTTAAATCTATTGAAGTTTTTGAGCGTCAAGCAAAGAAACTGAGCAAAAAATATCCTTCTCTAAAATCAGAATTACTCATTTTAATTCAAGAGTTGAAAAAAGACCCTTCCAAAGGAACTTCCCTTGGAAAAAACTGTTACAAAATAAGACTTGCCATCAAATCCAAAGGAAAAGGAAAGTCTGGTGGTGCACGAATTATTACTCACATTGTTGTTTCTGACAGTTCCGTTTTCTTATTATCTATTTATGATAAATCAGATAAAGAAAATCTTACAGATAAAGAACTGAAAGAACTATTACAATATTTAACTGATTAATAAATTTAGGTAACTTTTGTAACTTTTACAATTTAAAACAAACCTCAATCAATTATTTTGATTGAGGTTTTTCTTTTTTATCACTAAAAATAGGGGTTTATCCTTTCTATTTTACAACTCGTCCTTTTTGTATTTCGTAACCGAAAAACGAATATATATTGCAAAAAATTAGAGGTAAAAATGAATAGTAATGATTATTTTTCAAGGTCTGTATTT
>CAZUFO010000056.1:12790-13683 GCA_964619615.1 uncultured Lutibacter sp.
ATCAAGTGAAAAATTTAACAATTCCGACAAGGTAACATCAAGTGCATCTGCAAGTTTTGCTATGGTTTTAATTTTTGAATTATACCCACGCTCAATTCTCTGTATTGCTGACTTTTCAAAATTTGCTTTTGCTCCAAGTTCCGACTGCGACCAGTTTTTTTCTTTTCGCAATATCCGCACTTGTTTTCCAAGAGTCTTTAAAAGTAGTTTGTCATTTGTATATAGTGCCATATTGTTCTTGCAAAACGGAAAGATATTATTAACACGAAAAATAAAAGGCAACCGTAACGTTGCCTTTGTAAAAATTATCTATATATTTGAATCTTTAAAATATTAGGCTTATTAATAACGCTTCCATTTCGAGCCAAGAAGCAACAAAACGTAATTAAAAATGAAAAAAATTATCTTAACAATTTTAGCAGTATTTACCTTAATAACGGTAAACGCTCAATTCGGAGCAAAAGCAGGAATTAACCTTGCTAAATTTAGTGGCGACATTGATGCCACGTCATCCATTATAGGATTTCAAGTTGGTGTTTTCTATGAATACAAAGTTTCTGACCAATTTTCACTTCAACCCGAAATATATTACTCAACACAGGGTTCAGAAGATGATGATGCCGATGATTTAGACCTTGATTTCGATTACAAGGTAAATTATTTAAACATTCCAATTATGGCAAAATATTATTTAAGTGCTGACGGAGGTTTTAACTTTCAAGCAGGACCTCAATTTGGATTACTATTATCTGGAACATCAAACCAAACAGGAAGTACAAGCGAAACAGATATTAAAGACGACCTTAAAAGTCTATACATAGGTGTAAATTTTGGATTAGGTTACAAGTTCAGTAACGGACTATTATTTGATGCACGATACAATTTAGGGTTAA
>CAZUFO010000057.1:0-13643 GCA_964619615.1 uncultured Lutibacter sp.
GAACAAAAGGAAAAACATTTATAAGTGAAAACAAAATTCATTTTAGAGTTCAAAATAATAAACTTCGCCAAGGATTAGCAAGCTTAACTGATACTGAAGGAAAACTTCATAGTGTAGCCGTAGCACCATTAGTTGCAATTACTTTTGGTGTAGATTTAAGTAAAATAAAAAATAAAAAACAAACGATTGGTTATAAAGACGGAAATAAAAAAAACTTACATTACTCCAATTTACTTGTAATAGAAAGAAAAAATGTTAATAGTAAATTGAGCGTAGAAGATGTAAAGCACATAAAGAAACAAATTAAAAAAGGAATACCCTTAAACAGGATAGCTTATCTCTTTAGTGTTTCCGAAATGCAAATAAACAGAATTAAAACTGGCGAGAATTGGGGAAATGGTAAAAGGAAAATAAAGGCCCCTAAAGTTCCCTTTGAAATCAAAAATGGTAGAATGCGAAAATACATTGCTACTTTTGATAAAAAGAAAACGACTAAAAATATAAAAAAAACCTTTACTGTTAGGCGAAACTCTGAAAACCCTAATGACAATAAGATTATCGGAATAGTTGAAGGGTATAAACTCTCATTGAAACACACAAATATAACTCGGGCAAGAGAAATAGTAAAAAAATTAAATGAATATTTCTTTGACTACAAAACGAAAAAAAATACACTACCTAACAAAGAACTGTGCTAAAAAAGAATTGAAAAATAGTTGACCTGTTTAAAAAAAACCATCAGTAGCATCAAAAGATGAATGGTAAAATTTTGGGATGAATTAATGATTAATATTGTGATAATTACAACAAATACCAATGCTATTTGTTAATAACTAACAAATAATTCAATAAAATATGATACTTAGAGCAGACAATATAGTAAAGAAGTACGGTAGCCGTACCGTTGTAAAAGGAATTTCTCTACAAGTTGAGCAAGGCGAAATAGTTGGTTTATTAGGGCCAAATGGTGCAGGAAAAACAACTTCTTTTTATATGATTGTTGGTATGATACAACCAAACGGTGGACATATTTTTTTAGATAATGAAGAAATAACGGATGCACCAATGTATAAACGTGCTCAAAAAGGAATTGGTTATTTAGCACAAGAAGCTTCTGTTTTTAGAAAACTATCGGTGGAAGATAATATTTTAGCTGTACTACAATTTACAAAGTTATCAAAAAAAGAGCAACAGGCTAAAACAGAAGCACTCATTGAGGAATTTGGATTAGGTCATGTTCGCAAAAACCGTGGCGATTTATTATCTGGCGGCGAACGAAGACGTACAGAAATTGCCCGTTGTATTGCTTCAGACCCGAAATTTATATTATTAGACGAACCTTTTGCTGGTGTAGATCCAATTGCTGTTGAAGACATCCAAAATATTGTAGCACATTTAAAAGATCGAAATATTGGTATTTTAATTACCGATCATGATGTACAAGCAACATTAGCAATTACTGATAGAACATATTTAATGTTTGAAGGTGGAATATTAAAAGAAGGTACTCCAGAAGAATTAGCACAAGATGAAACTGTACGTCGTGTGTATCTAGGAAAAGACTTTGAATTGAAAAAGAGGAAGTTTTAGATTAAAATAATCTAGTATTTGTCAACTCAAATCTTACTATATCAATCAAGTATAAGTTGTCCGTTCGAAGCGCAGTCGAGAACTATTATCATTACACATAGGTTAGGTCACTGTATTCATTTTATTCTCTACAACAGACAACACAACATACAAAACTATTATTATTGGAAGTGCTACAAATTGAAGCCAACTCAAAAGCAAAATTGATAGCACCATAAAAAGATACTTTATTTTATTATGCTTAAACGAATACTCCTTAAACTTTAGTGAAAAAAGCGAAATATTAGCATTCATTAGATAGCTTCCAAACACTGCAACTGCTATCAAAAACCACTTATTTTGAATCAATTCAATAGCAAATTCATTTAAACTATAATTTAAAATTAATGGTAAAGACAAAATTAACAAAGCAATGGCAGGTGTCGGAACACCAACAAATGAAGTTTGTTGACGTTCATCAATATTAAATTTTGCCAATCTATAAGAAGCTGCCAAGGTTATTAACAACCCAATAAACGGCATATATGAATAGCCTTCTTCAAATAAAGTACTCGGCAATAAGCTATCGCTTTGCCAATCACTCATAGAAAATCTAATCAACTGAAATAATACAATACCAGGTACTACTCCACTAGTAACCATATCTGCCAAAGAATCTAACTGTTTGCCTAATTCGCCTTCAACTTTTAAAATCCTAGCTACAAAACCATCAAAAAAATCAAAAAATATTCCTAAGATTACAAACAACCCTGCACCAATTAAATTCCCTTCAACGGCAAGTATTACAGCAATTGTACCTGACAATAAATTTAAAAGTGTCAACAAGTTTGGAAGGTGCTTTTTCATCAAGTAAAGTTTAAGTAAATATATGTATTTTTGACTTAAGTAAATCAATATTCAAATTAAAAAATGCCTTTAATAGAATCAACCTATCAACCCAAATTTCCTTTTACAAATACACATTTCAACACATTATTTAGAACTTTTTTTACACATGAGTCCGTTTCATATAATCGAGAACGCCTTGAGTTAAGTGATGGCGACTTTATGGATTTAGATTTTTCAAAAGTTGGGTCAGAAACTATCGTTATTGCTTTGCACGGTTTAGAAGGCAGTTCTAACTCAAAATACATCATTGCAGTTGCTAAACAATTAAACAAAAACAGCATGGATGTTGTCGCTGTTAATTTTAGAGGCTGTAGCGGCGAAATGAATCGAGTATTATCTTCCTACCATAGCGGAAGAACTGAAGATTTAGATGCTGTAGTTCAGTATATTAAAAAAACGTATTTATATAAAAATATCATCCTTTTAGGCTATAGTTTAGGTGGGAATATGACCTTAAAATATGTTGGTGAACAAGCCCAAAATATATTAAAAGAAATTTCTTGCGCCATTGCAGTTTCTGTTCCTTGTGATTTGGCTTCATCTTCAAAAGCGCTTGCTAAACCTAGGAATACGATTTACATGAAACGGTTTTTACGGACTTTAAAACCTAAAACAGTACTAAAATTAAACGATTTTCCAGATTCATTTATTGATAAGGAAGCCATTTTGAATGCAAAAAATTTCTATGATTACGATACTTTATTTACCGCACCTGTAAACGGATTTAATAGTGCCGAGGATTATTGGGAACAATCAAGTAGCAAACCTTATTTAGAAAAAATTGCAATCCCAACACTTCTAATTACTGCCCAAGATGATACCTTTTTATTAGAAGATTGTTTTCCATATAAAATTGCAAAAAATCATGATTCTTTATTTTTTGAAACTCCAAAATTTGGGGGTCATGTTGGTTTCAACCAATACTTAATCAGTAAAAAAGGAAATTGGTTAGAGAAACGTATCATTTCATTCATCAGAAATAAAGTCTAAAAAACACTCTAATTAACTCAACTTGCCAAACAATAACTTCAATAAAAATCAGTTAATTAAGATATAAATAAGATATTTGTACACATCAAAAAAAACAGCTTGAAAAAACTCCTACTTCTTATATTTTTAATCAGTCAAATCAGCTTTAGTCAATCGTTGCGTAAATACTCAAATGAGTTTTTAAACATTGGCGTAGATGCGGCAGCTTTTGGTATGGGTAAAGCAGTTGCTGCTTCTACGGCTGATGTAAATTCTATTTATTGGAATCCTGCGGGTTTAGTCCACATCAAAGATATTCAAGGGGCATTAATGCATGCTGATTATTTTGCAGGAATAGCTAAATATGATTACGTAGGTTTTGCAATTCCAATTGATGGGAATAGTGCTGTGGGTTTTTCGTTAATTCGATTTGGTGTCGATGATATTTTAGACACTACAGAATTGATTGATAGTCAGGGAAATATAGATTATAACCGTATTAATTTATTTTCTGCAGCCGATTATGCCTTTAACATGGCGTATGCGCGCTCCTTACCTCTTCAAGGGCTTAACATCGGTTTTAATGCAAAAGTTGTACATCGATCAATTGGTGATTTTGCTAGTTCATGGGGCTTCGGGTTAGATGCAGCACTACAGTTTCAAAAAAACGATTGGCTTTTTGGTTTAATGCTCAGAGATATTACCACTACTTTTAATGCATGGAATATAGATGAAGATAAATTTGAAAAAATTCAGAATGCGGTTCCTGGTCAAAATCAAGAATTACCAGAAACAGTAGAACTAACATTACCAAAAGCACAATTAGGAATTGCTAAAAAGTTTGAAATCAATAGAGATTTTGGACTCTTAACTGAGTTTGATTTAAATATGCGATTTACAAAAACAAACGATATTATTTCTACTGACTTTGTTAGCATTGACCCAGCGTTTGGCTTTCAAGTAGATTATATTAATATGGTTTTTTTAAGAGCAGGTCTTGGAAATATTCAAAATATTGAAGAATTTGATGGTAGTACTTCAACTTCACTACAACCAAATTTTGGTGTTGGGTTTCGGTACCAAGGCATATATATAGATTACGCACTAACAAATATAGGTAGTGTTGGTAATGCATTATACTCAAATATATTTTCAATCAAAATAGATTTTGATTACTTTAGATAATTATGAAGCATTTTATAATCATTCTACTTTTATTAGTTACTTCACATCTTTTTTCACAAACTGTTGAAACAGCGGCTCAGAAAAGAGCCATTACACTTAGTAATAATGCTGAAATAAGCGTAATAACTTGCGGTCCAGGAACTGAATTATATACAGCCTTTGGGCATTCAGCATTTAGAGTTAGAGATGTAGCTTTTGGTATAGATCGTATTTACAATTATGGCACCTTCGATTTTAATCAGCCTAATTTTTATGGAAACTTCGCAAAAGGGAATACCATTTATTTTTTAGGAGTTGCAGATACAGGACGCTTTTTAAGAATGTACCAATACGAAAAACGATGGGTAAAAGGACAAGTATTAGATTTACAACCTGTTGATGTTCAAAAAATATTTAACTATTTAGAAAACAATGCACTTCGGCAAAACAGAGATTATTTATATAATTATTTTTTCGATAATTGCTCTACACGTTTGGTGGATGTAATTGAAGATGTTTTAGGCGAAAAACTAATCAACCCAACAACTATTTTTACGGAAGAAAATTTAACACACCGCGATCTAATGCAACTGTATTTGGGTAATAATGCTTGGGGAGATTTTGGCATTGATCTCGGATTAGGTTCACCGATCGACAGAAAAGCAACACCTAAAGAATATCTTTTCTTACCAGAAAATGTATTTGCTTATTTTGATGAACTACAAATTCAAGAAAAAAATAAAACGCCAAAACCTATTGTTAAACGTACGGATGTAATTTTACCTAAAATTGCTTCAACAAACAAAAATACCTACCTCACTCCGTTTATTTTATTCTCTATTATAGGCTTAATCATAGTTATTGTAACTCGAAAAAATATTCAGAAACAACAACGGAATAGATGGTTAGATTTCTCACTGTTTTTTATCACAGGAACTGTTGGACTTGGTTTATCGCTTATATGGTTTACTACCAATCATATTTCGGCAGCAAATAATTTTAATGTGTTGTGGGCTTTTGCACCAAATCTTATAGTAAGTTTTATACTCTTAAAAAAAGAACTCCCAAATTGGATTAAAAAATATGCGCTTATCCTATTAATTTTATTGGGGTTAGTAATTGTACTATGGATATTTAGAATTCAAGTCTTTTCAAATGCTGTTTTACCCATTTTAGCATTCTTAGGCGTGCGGTATTATTATTTGTGGAAAATTGCGTAAGTCTCTTTTCCTATTAGAAAACTGCCATTTACTACTGACTAAAGACTGTTGACTTGTTCAATAATCAACCTTTTCCAAAATTCCAACAATCCAACAATCTACTTATTGTCCTCTAAAAAACAACACCGTAGTAATCGTTTTTACAAGAATTTTAAAATCTAAAAACAAACTTCGCTCTTTAATGTAATAAAGGTCATAACGCATCTTAATATCCTGATCTTTCAAATTATTAGCATAAGGATGTTTTACTTGTGCCCAGCCTGTCAAACCCGGCTTAACAACATGTCGTATGCCATAAAATGGCAATTGTGCTTCCAATTCTAATACAAATTTTTGCCGCTCTGGTCGTGGGCCGATCAATGCCATATCGCCTTTTAAAATATTATAAAACTGCGGTACTTCGTCTAATCGGGTATTTCTAAGAAACTTACCAAACTTGGTGATTCTACTATCATTTTTTTTAGCCAAAACTGCACCATTTTTTTCAGCATCTTTAACCATAGTCCTAAATTTAACGATGTTAAAAAGCACTCCTTTTTTTCCAACGCGCTGCTGTATATAAAACAACCTCCCGCTATTGGCAATACTATTTCCTAAAAACAAAAAAGGAATAAATAGTAACATGAAAATCAAACCTACAATAGAAATAACGATATCTACAATTCGCATAAAGGCTAAATATATTCTATTTTGATGATTTTTACTAAAAGTCATTACATCATAAAAGGCATCATTCAACTCTATTTCCGGCATCATTGCGGCTTCTCTTTCCTTAAATTTATTGGAGCTAACAATGGCGGTTCCATGTTCAAACAACTGCACTAATTGCGCATGCACGTTTTTATAAATAGCCGTATTATAATTGGTAACTATTATTTCGGCAACATGATGATTTTCAACTACTTCCATAATATTTGCCGAATCAAGATCATAAAATTCTATTAATGCATCTTCTTTATGCTTGGTAGAAACGCATGCTGCAATTTGATTGGTTGGTGCTTTATCACTAATAAATTGCTTCAACTTTTCTATTTCATCGGCATTACCAACTAAAAGAACTGTTTTAAAATATTTAGGCGAAAAAACAAATACAATATATACCATTCTCCAAATAAGCAAAGAACTTGCAATAGCAATAAATAGATACACTATTTGCAATCGGTTCAAGGGCAATTCTGGAGCTATAAACGGGGTAAAAATATATAAAACGGTGGTTGCTAAAGCGGTTGCAACAATACTCCTAATAATTGTAAAATAATCATTTGCGTTTTGCAAACTATACATTTCAAAAATTTGTGCAAAAAAGATTAGGTACACACATAAGGTTAAAAACCAAGTAAATATATAGGAACTCGATAAATCAAAATAATAAAAATTCTCAAAACTAGCCGCAAAAACAATCCCTAACATTACAAATAGTAAGTCAAAGATTCTAAGTAGCAATCTACGTTCTGAAATTGTAAATTTTGTGTTTGAAGACACCCTAAAATAATTTTAAATATTGTGCACTTAAATACTCAAAATTATGATATTTTTTAACATACTCATATCCCAACTGGCCAAACTTATCCAATTCGGTTGTTGATAAGTTATTAAGCAATTGAATGCCATCCACTATAGCTTTTGAAGATTCTGGTTGAACCGTAATTCCACAACCTGACAATTCAACAGGGTCTTTAATTAAATTAGAAGAAACTAATACAGGTTTTTTAGCCAACATATAATCAAAATACTTGTTAGATGAAACGCCATAATCAAACAAAGGCGTATTATTTCTACCAATAAAACAAACATCAAAACGGGCTAACATTTGCTGTACCTGATTCTTTTTTATCTTTGAAACAAATGTAATATTAGACTGGTTTTTGGTTTGCTCTTGCAATTGTTTTTTCAAATACCCATCGCCAACCAACACAAAATGTATGTGCTTATTTTTAATTAATTTTGTACTTGCTTCTACAAAATATTCCAAAGCATTTGCCATTCCCATAGTACCGGTATAACCTATAATGAATTTATCTTTCGGAAGTTGATTTTCAGTTGCAATAGGCTCATTCAGCAACAGGTCTTCATCAATGCCATTCGGAATCCAATTAAATTTACTGCTATCTCCAGAAATAGCATTGATATAACTCGCTGCATTTGGCAATAACGAAACAATAGCGTCTGCTTTCCTGTAACCAAATTTTTCTATCCAGCGCATAAAAATAATTATGGGGTGCCACTTAGAATAGCCTTTTAAATACATAGGCGTTAAAGGCCATAAATCACGAATTTCGAAGAGCAATTTATTTACTTTGAACCGTTTCTTCAAAAACCATCCTGTAACAATTGGAAAAATGGGCATTGATGACACAATGATTGCAGATGGTTTCCCTAACAATTCAGAAGATAAAAACAATGTTTTTACAGCAAACACCATCATACTCCATAACTTTAAAACACTCTCACCTTTATAACTAGGTATTTTAACCCAACAAAAATGCAGATTGTCTTCTATGCGTTCTATAGTAAAGGTTTTATCCTCAATAAGTGGTTGCTCACTAAATAAATGGTTATAAGAACCAGAAATAACAACTACTTTATGTCCTTGTGCTATCCATTTTTTCGCAAAATAATAATGCCGTTCTCCCCAACCAGAAGTTGGTTTTCCCGCAGTTTGATTTAATATCCAAATAGTTTTTTTCGCCATGAGGGTTTACATTATTTAATATGAGAAATAACTGCTTGAAATTTACCGTTTTTATTTTTAGGAATCTCTTCTAAATATTCAAACGACACTTGTATTTCACCTAACTGACTTTTCAATCTAGATGTAATTATATATTCATGCTGTTTATCGAACCCTTTTTCAACAACTAGGTTTACAAGAATAGCATCCAAACTATTTTGGATAACCTGTCCAGTAAGTAAATTTGGTATGCCAACAAATATAGAATGAAAGCGAACCATTTTACTTCCGTCTTTAGCAATAATAACATCTTCAATTCTACCTTCAATTTCTGCGACAACTGGCATTTCAATTCCAGATTTTGTTTGTTGATTTTTATGCATTCGTACACGATCACCAATTCGATATCGAATCAATGGTTGGTCAAAGTTTAACAAACCAGTCGCAATTACTTCGCCAACTTCACCATTTTCAACGGCATCTCCTTTGGTGTCAACTAACTCCATAATACCAGTATCGGGACTAAATAATAATTCTCCATCACCGTTTTCCGAAATCAATCCGCAGGCTTCAACACCACTATAAGCATCAAAAACTTTACATTGGTAAGCCTTTTCAATGGTTGCTCGCATTTTTTTTGTCAATTGCTCACTAGAAGTCAACACTGCTTTTAATTTCGGAGCACTTAAATGATTCGTATTAATATTATCTGCTAAAAAATAATTACTCATTGCATAGCCAACCATATACTCCACCTTATTTTTTACCATCCCTTCAACATAATTTGGTGAATTTTGCTTATTGATGTAGTAGGCAGAAAAATAGGTTTGACGCTCTGCACTATTATATCGGTAAAATGGTTTTTTAGGATGCGTGCTATTTACTATTCTTCTTCCTCCAATCATTCCTCTTGCCATCTCATTTGTAACTCCCGCCCAATTCCTAACTCTAGATTCATACACTGCATTCCACTTCTGATGCATCTGTTTAGAAAAATACACACTAACAGGTGTACCTGTGCTTCCACTACTCATATAAAACTCTCCCTCCTTCTTTTGTGACGATAATAACATTGTTTTTCCATACTTTCGAAAATCATCTTTTTCCAAATAGGGCAATTTAGACAAGTCACTTAACTCAAAGTTTTCAAAATCTTGTAATGTAAATCCGTGTTTAGAATACAAGGTTTTATAAAAAGGAACTGTGGTAAAAGCATGGATCAAAAGTTTACGTAATGCTATGGTTTGGTGATTTTTCCATGTTTCTTCTTTAAACTGTTCTTGATTTTTAAAATCGTTTAAATAACTGGTAAAATCTCCACCAAAACGTCTATTTTTCCAATAGATACCATACATAGAAATTAACATGTTTTGTATAAAAATAGGGCTTGAATGGTAAATCACATCCAACAAGCGTTGTTTTTCTTTTGCAGGTTTCTCAAGTAACTTAAACCATTTATTTCTAACTACAGACCAATCAAACTGCTCTACTTTTTTCCGTGCATTCAAAAGGACTTTATCCACATTTGCTTTATTTTCAAGTATAGCAATAATGCTTGCAGACATTGCTCTATAATCATTATTATCAACTAAATAAGCATCAACTTTATCTTTTAGCAGATATGGTATTCCACCTACATTGGTTGTTACAACAGGCAAACCCATCGCCATGGCTTCCATTACGCTTACAGGTGTGTTATCTACGGCCGTGGTATTAATAAACACATCATAATCTTCTGAAACGGTATGCCATGCCTTTTTAGAAAGTACGCCGGTGTAGGTTACGCTACTTTCAACCCCCAATTCTTTTGCGAGTGCTTTTGTTTCTTCAAATGACACATCCAATGCAGGTCCAATCATACATAAAATGGCGTCTGGATACTGTTGCATTACTAGATGTAATACACGGATTGCCATAGCAGGGTTATATATTTGATGAAATGCACGGACATATAGTATTTTTGGTGCAAAAGAGCTTCTTTTTTTAAATGCGTAATCCTTAATATTTATAATATTAGGGATCACTTCAGCGTTATATCCATGTATTTCTAAGGCAGCTTTTAAATAGTTAGAAGGCGTAACATTTTTAAAAGAATGTTTAAATAATAAGCGCGTCCAATAGGGGTTATTTTGAAAGCGAACCGGTAAATTACCGCCTCGTAATATTGGTATATACGGAAAATTACAGATACGTGCCACTTGCGAAATGATTACCGCAAAATAAAAACTGGAAGCTCCAAAGGTGTCTAACAGCAAAAATTCTGAAGATTTTTTTTCTTTTAATACGGTAAAAATCATATCAAGTAAGCGCAACACTTTATTCATATAACTAGAAGCAATAATCACTTCATAGCCTTCACCTTTAAAAAAATTTGACAAGGTTAGTAATTGCGGAGTGTATTTTGTTTTCTGAGACAGGTTATTACCTATATAAAGTATTCTTTTCATGCAGCATCAATTTTCACTAAAATGATTTCTTTCTTGTTTGTAATAATCATCACTGCAAGCCCATACATAAATGCTGGCATCGCCAAACGCATGGCGGAATGATTAATGGTTAAAAACCAAAAGATTAAAAATGCAGATAAAAATGCTCGGCTAACTAAAGGTTGTTTATTCATATTAATAATGGGTACAATTATTAGCATAAAAATAATAAATAATCCTATGGAGCCATGTTCGCCCAATAAGCGACTCATTTCATTATGTGATGCAATTCGGTAACCCAAATCGTCAATCCGCTTGAATTTTCCAGTACCAACTCCGATACCAAAAAAAGGGTTGTCCAAAAAACCTTCCATTTCATTAGTAAATATCGTAACTCTTCCAGCAGACATGTCTTTTTTAACTACACCTCTAGCATTTTTATTGGTATACCTATTTGTAAGCATTCCATTTGTGACCGAAGAAGTATATAAAAACAGGGGTATTATCATCACTATCAAAATCATAAAATATTTAAAGAAATGAAATAGAGGGTTTTTTCGACTTAGAAAATAGAAAAAAGCAAATGCAGTTACTGCTAATAACCCTGTTATCAAGCCCCCTCTAGACAAAGTAATCAAACACCTATAACTTACATAGACTAGTAAAAGGGTATCCACTATAAAAAAACCTGAAAAGCGCTTTTTTGCAATTAAGTAAACAGCTAAAATAAATACTCCAACTCCTAAAATGGTAGCAACTTGATTAGGACCATAACCTCCAGAAGCTACCCTATTAGATACTCCTCCAAAAACAATACTTTTTAAATCGGGGACTTTAAAATAAATATATACAGCCATTGATAATATTGGCAACACCATGAATTTTAGCACCCTAAACATCAATTCAGTACTTATAGTTCTTTTATACATATACAATGCACACATACCCAATAAAATAGGACCGCTTAAATTAAAAATAACATTGGTGCGTATGGATTCTGGATAGGGAATATCAGTAAACGTAATTCCAAAAAGTAAAAGCATTATGTAAATTATAAAAATAGGTGATATGTTATGTCGTTTTTTTTCAACCAACAATCCTGTAAATAATAATATAAAAACCATATACTTGGGTGACTCATAAAATATTAACCCCTTAGACATTCTAAACAACACCTCGCTACCAACTACATATGCTGACCACAAGAGAGCTTCTTGGTTTTTGTTTTTGGTTGCTAAAACCGAGATAAATGCGATTGTAAACATTAGAATATTTAACGATTTGGAAACCGTTCTATTCAGCATCAAAAACCCAAATGCCATATGCAAGGCAATAAGTACTAAATCTATATTTAGAAATCTATTTTTCAATTATTTCTTGCTTAATTTTGCTATTATAATGTGTATATGTGAACTTAGTTGCCAAGTCAAAATTTGCAATTATCATCTTATGGAGTTTATCTTTAGGTATATTTAAACTGTTTTCAACTATTTTCAATAAAGTAGGTGCCGTATTTGGTTCAATCAAAAAACCATTGGTATCGTTTTTAATATACTGTCCTATACAAGAAACATTAGAAACAATCGGTACACATCCATAATTCATAGCCTCTCCAATTACTTTAGGAAAACCTTCATTTTCAGAAGGCAAAATAATAAAATGACATCTTTTATAAATTTTATTAATTTTATCCTTTGCCAAAAAACCAGTGAATATTATATTAATTGAACTGTTTGTTGTTTTTTTTTTATACATTTCGGGATAAGTTCCAACTCCTAAAGTAAAATGTCCCTATTTTAGGATGGTCTAATATAGAAAGGACTTCTACAACTTTTTGAATTCCTTTTTGCCTACTAAAAGCACCTACAAAGCAATAATTTACCAATTCATTATTTTTCCTTTTTTTGATAGTTTTCAAACCATTCTCACGATTTAAATCTGTTAAACAAGGGTTCTCAAATGAAAGACAATGTTTTTCTTGACCTTCCCACACCCCATTAATTGTAACTTTTCGACGTTGTTTCTTTAGCATCCAACGCTGCATTGCATAACCCAAAGGTGTGTTTGTTTGTTTCCAATTCCCAGCATATTTAAACCAGCCTTTTTTTCTCGTAAAGAATGTTAAAAATGGAATTAAATAAACACCCATTCCAGTTGGAGCTCTAAACTGAAACACATCTGCTTTTTTTAAGGTTTTGTTTACAGTTGCAATTACATGAGGAATTTGAGATAATACATTCAGTTTATCTTTTATTGTTTGACCTCCAACCTGCTTTAGAGTAATTAAATGAATTCTATCTGAGTTATATGGGAGTGCACTTTTAGGAGGTTTTTCATTCGATAAAACTGCCACATGGTAAATTTCTGAGAAAATCTTAGTCAAATGATTGATCTCTGTAATGGTTGGCCCCCAACCCACAATGCTTCCATCTGGATTCTTATAATGTTGGGTATGTGATATTATGGCTAGTTTCATGTTTTCTAAAAAGATAGTAATCCTTAAGTAAAAAAAAATTATCTTTTATTCCGATTCTTTATGTCTTCAATAATAGTTGTTAAAAATTCACTTGGCTTTAAGTTCAACATACTTTTTATATTATCCATTAAATCTTTGTAATCTAATCTATCAATTTCAGAAAATAATTCTTCATCAATTTTTAAATTTTCATGTAAAACTTGGCCTTTTGGTCTTACTATTCCCAATCCAAAATCAGT
>CAZUFO010000058.1:0-13343 GCA_964619615.1 uncultured Lutibacter sp.
CTAAAATTTAGTTTGCTAACCAAAAAAACGCCTTGATTTCTCAAGGCGTTTTTTGGTTTTATAATGATGAGATTTCTACTTTCATTTCGACTCGTTTCGACTCCGCTCAACGACCATCACTCAATGTCCGCACAGGAATGACAAAAAGGTTTACTTATAAACTTCTTTTACAAAGTTTTCATAGGTAATTTCTTTTGTTTTAAATGATATGTTTTCTTTGTAGAAGTCTAATAGTTTTTTGCTAATCAATTGATCTTGTAAACGTTTTGCTTCTTCTTCGTTTCCTAAAACTCTAGTTGCAATATCTTCAAGTTCTTTTTCTTCTGGATTTAAGTTTCCGTACTGTGCCATTTGATCTTTAATAAATCCTTTCGCATAGTCTTTCAACTCGTCCATAGTAACCTGTAGGTTGTTTCCTTTAATTACGTTTCCTTCAATTAATTGGTAACGCAATCCTTTTTCTGACTTTTCAAACTGTTCTGAAGCTTGTTCTTCACTTAAAGGATTTTCACCTGAAACCGCTAACCATTTCTTTAAGAAACTTGCCGGTAAATCAAAATTTGTGTTTGCTATTAAGTATTCTGTAATATCATTTAATAATTGTTGGTCTGCTTGAGATAAGAATTGCTTTTCAGCATCATCTTTAATTTTGCCTCTCAATTCGGCTACTGATGTAACCACATCTTTTCCGAAAATTTTATCGAATAAATCTTGGTCTAAATCTGCCAATTCTGTTAGCGTAATATCCTCAACGGTAAACGTTAATGGAATTTTTAACCCATGAACATCATCATGGCTTAAACCAGTTGCGCCCATTAATTTATGATCGTCTGCAAATAACCCTTTTGTTTTTAATTCGATAACCGCGCCAACTTTTTGATCAATAAAACTTTTTTGGTTTGATTTTCCTTTGATGTCGCTTAATAAGAAACTGTATTTTTTCTCAATCTCTTTTTCTTCGTTTACAAAAGTTCCTGTAATATTTACTCCTTTTCCAATAATATCTTTAGCAGACATTTTACCGAAACGCTGTTGTAAATTCTCAACTTCTTTGTTAATCAATTCTTTATCTGCAACAATTGTGTACTGCGTAATTTTCTTTTTTGAATTTAATTTTACTTCAAAAGTAGGTGCTAAACCTAATTCAAATTCAAATGAATACTCTTTTTTATCCCAAGAAAAATCAGCTTGCATTTTAGGAATCGGATTACCTAGAATGTCTAACTTTTCTTCAACTAAGAAATTGTTTAATGAATCTTGAATCAATTTATTTACTTCATCAATCATTACAGATTTTCCGTATTGTTTCTTCACCATTCCCATAGGAACATGTCCTTTTCTAAAACCTGGAATATTTGCGTTTTTACTATAGTCTTTTAAAACTTTAGCCACTTTTTCTTGATAATCTACTTCAGAAATTTCAATTTTAACAACTGCATTTAATGCATCAATACTTTCCTTTGTAATATTCATTTGATAATAATTTATATTTTCTAATTAAACACCCGCAAAATCTATTGATAATTGCGGGTGCAAAATTACTATTTTTTTACAACGAAACAAAGCATTAACTACTTCAAGTTCAACTTTCTTTATCTTTTAAAATGGCTGAAAACAATACCGATTGCAAAAAGGATAAAAGGACACTAAAGAGTAAAGCTACCCAGAATCCATCAACTGTAAATCCGCTAACAAAATAATCTGCCAATAAAATAATTACGGCATTAATTACAAATAGAAAAAGTCCTAAAGTTAAAATAGTTGCTGGAAGTGTAAAAAGTATTAATAATGGCTTTACCGTAACACGTAGCAATCCTAAAGCAATGGCAACCCAAATTGCGGAACTATAACCATCTACATGTACCCAAGGCAATAACTTTGCCAACAAAACAACTGCAAGTGCAGTTAATAAAATTCTAAGAAGTGTATTCATTTTTTTTAATTTAGTTAAGCATCCAAATTACGAAAAATTATTTTAGATTCCCGTTTTCACGGGAATTTTACAATTTTAAAAGAACTCTTTTAACAAAGCATTTCGATGCCTATAATTACCTATGTTGAATTGTCCGTTCGAGCGCAATCGAGAACTTTATAATATGTAGAAGGTCTCGACTGCGCTCGACCAGACAGCAACAACAAGAGGTTGGTGACGAAACCGTTAATGCCCTTTTAAAAAATTGAAGGTCTCGTTATAAAAATCTGTTGGATTATCGGCATGTAACCAATGTCCGCCATTTTTAATAGTTACTATTTTACTATTCGGAAAGTGTGCATTTATTAAAGGCTCGTCTTCAGCACCAATATATCCTGAATGTTCTCCTCTTAAAAATAATGTTTCGCCTTCAAACTGCGAAAAAGAGGGTAATTCCACCGTGATTTCTTCATAATTAGCAGTTAAACTATCTAAATTAAACCGATACGCAAATGTATTGTTTGGAGTTCGCATTACGTTTTTTAACAAAAACTGACGCACTCCAAATTGCGGAATATATGTTTTAAGCACTTCTTCGATTTCGCGCCTCGATTTTTGCACATCAAAATCCACCGCATTTAATGCTTTTAAAATATCTTGATGATGTGCTGGATATACTTTAGGGGAAATATCTGCAATAATTAATTTCTCTATTTTTTCTGGATATTCAACAGCAAAACGCATGACCGTTTTTCCGCCCATAGAATGCCCTAATAAGTTGACTTTTTCTAAATGATGTTCATTTATATAATTCAACAAATCACCTACTAATAATTCATAATTAAAAGCATCTGTTTGAAAACTACGTCCGTGATTTCGTTGATCAATTAAATGAATCTCAAAGTTTTCGCTTAATTTATTTCCGAGGGCTTTCCAATTGTCGCCCATGCCTAAAAAACCGTGTAAAATCAACAACGGCTCACCTTTACCAAGTATTTTCGAATGTAAAATTTTCATTTATTTTATTTTTATTTGTTATTTCGAGCGAGGTACGAGGAGAAATTTCATCAAAATAAAACGAGATTAAGATGGTGAGATTTCTCGACTCCGCTCGAAATGACAGTATATTTCAAAAAAACTACTGTCTCCCGACTTCTAACTTATTCAAATACATATTAATCACGTTTTCCAATCCTAAATACAGTGATTCAGAAATTAGCGCATGCCCAATTGAAACCTCGTCTAAATAAGGCAAACTTTGGGCGAAAAATTGAATATTGTCTAAACTTAAATCATGACCCGCATTCACTTTCATTCCTAAATCATGCGTTAATTGAGCTGTTTCTATATAAGGTTTCACGGCATCTTTGTTTCCTTTTGCAAATTCAGTCGCAAAATGCTCGGTATATAATTCAATTCTGTCCGCTCCTGTTTTTGCAGCATATTCAATCATTTTTAGATCTGCATCAATAAAAATAGAAGTACGAATACCGTTGTTTTTAAATTCTGAAATCACTTCTTGTAAAAACGATTGGTTATTTATAGTATCCCAACCTGCATTTGATGTAACGGCATCAATTCCATCAGGAACTAAAGTTACTTGAGTAGGTTTAACTTTTAACACTAAATCTACAAATTTCAGAATAGGATTCCCTTCAATATTATACTCAGTTACCACCACTGGTTTTAAATCATAGGCGTCTTGATATCTAATATGGCGCTCATCTGGTCTTGGGTGAATTGTGATTCCTTGTGCACCAAATTTTTGAATATCAATGGCTGATTTTACAACATTTGGTGAATCTCCACCACGAGAATTACGTAAGGTTGCTATTTTATTAATATTTACGCTTAACTTTGTCATTTGAAAAATTTTTACAAAAATAGTTTATAAATTACGATTGTGGCATTTCGTTTGAGGTGTTTTTTATACCTCTAAAAATATCAGATAAAATTGTAAATTTGTTTACTATTCATACAAATGAAAATATCGGAATACATATCAAAAGACATCAGTGCTTTAACACTGGAAACTACCATTGAAGAAACGAAAGCGTTATTCAATGATTTGATATATTCTCATTTACCAATTGTTGAAAACAACCATTTAATTGGTTTAATTGCCGGAAGTGATGTTCATACAATTGAAGATGATAACAATATTCTTAAAGAATACAAACACTTGTTTAACGACTTTTCTATTCAAAATTCTGATAATTGGATTGAAATATTAAAAATGTTTTCAGCCTACGAAACCAATATTTTACCTGTACTAACTATTACTAATGAATATATTGGCTACTACGAATTAACGGATGTGTTACATTTTTTTAATGACACACCTCTTTTAAATCATGAAGGCTTTTTCTTGGTAATTGAAAAAGGTGAGAAAGATTATTCTTTTAGTGAAATTTCTCAAATTGTTGAGTCTAATGATGCTAAATTAATTGGTGTGTTTATTTCAGGATATAAAAATGATTTGGTTCGGATTACATTAAAAGTTTCAACAGAAGAAATAAACGACATCATTCAATCTTTCAGAAGGTATGGCTACAATTTATTAACGAAACATAAAGAAGATTTATTTATTGAAGAATTGAAAAACAGATCGGATTATCTTCAAAAATATTTAAATATTTAAGTAATGAAACGAGCATGTAAAAAACACTATCGCCCAACATAATGGTAAATAACGAACAGCATGATACCATTTAAAAAACAATAAAAAAAACATGAAAATAGCCATCTACGGACACTATTTTAACGAAAACACCCAACAATACATTGAAGACTTATTAAATGCGCTTCGAAATAAAAATGCAATCGTTTTTATTGAACGTAATTTTTTAAATCTAATAAAATTGAGTTTAAATATAACCGAAGACTATCAAGTTTTTGAGAGTTACAAAGATTTAGACAGCTCCTTTGATTTGTTTTTTACAATTGGTGGTGATGGTACTGTTTTAAGATCAATTACTTATTTAAGAGACTCTAAGATACCAATAATTGGCGTTAATATTGGTCGTCTTGGTTTTTTAGCTACCGTGCAAAAAGAAAAAATCTCTGAAGCTATAGAAATGTTATACAACAACGATTATGCATTAGAAGAACGTTCTCTTTTAACAATAAAAACGACTCCAGAAAATAAAGAAATAAAAGAGTTAAGTTATGCCTTGAACGAAATAACATTGAGTAGAAAAGACACCGCGTCTATGATTACTATAGAAACCTATTTAAACGATGAATATTTAACTTCTTATTGGGCAGATGGATTAATAATTTCTACTCCAACAGGCTCTACAGGTTATTCGCTCAGTTGTGGCGGCCCAGTAATAACTCCACAAGCAAAAAGTTTTGTTCTAACACCAGTTGCGCCTCACAATTTAAATGCAAGACCGTTAATAATACCAGATAATACTACCATAAAAATGCGCGTAATAGGCAATAGAGAAAATGAATGCTCTTTATCATTAGACTCGCGGATTACTACGATACCAAATCACACGGAAATTTTAATTAAAAAAGCACCTTTTTCAATTAAGATGATTGAATTAAACCACCATACTTTTATTCAAACACTGCGAAAAAAACTATTATGGGGTGAAGATACCCGAAATAAATAGTTATTCTAATCTCTTTTTTTACAATATTTTAGCCTAAAAACAGTTATCAAAAAAGTGCTTTCAATCTGTTTTATAACAAATAGAAATAACTATATTTGCACGCTATTTTATTATGATAAAAAAGTTTTTATTTAGTATTCTCTTTTGCGTATCGGCTACGGCCAATGCACAAATCAATGAAATAGGAATAACACTAGGAGGAAGTAATTATATTGGCGATATAGGTCAAGAATATTTTATTTATCCAAATAGTTATGCGGTTGGTATCATTTACAAATACAATTTAAATCCAAGAATTGCTTTGAGAGCGACTTATACATATTCTAAAATCACAGCAGATGATGACGACTCTGATAATTCAGCAAGGAAAATTCGCGATTTAAATTTTACCAACACATTAAACGAATTGGCTTTAGGTGTTGAGTTTAGTTATTTCGAATATGATTTATCTGGCAGAGACAAAACACATACGCCCTATATTTTATTTGAACTTGCTGCCGTTAATTATAATGTGGCAAAAAGCGAAACTTCACCTGGAAATTATGAGTACGAATCTAAAACCACATTTTCTATTCCTTTCGGACTTGGTTACAAAACAAAAATTTGGGGAAATTTAGCAGGAGCAATTGAAATTGGTATTCGTTATACTTTTGAAGATGATATAGATTACAACAACCCTGAAATTCCATCACTTACCTTCGGAAACCCAAACAATAATGATTGGTATGTTTTTTCTGGTATAAATCTTGTTTATACATTTGGCCGGCCAGCCTGTTACACAACACCTCGATAATTTTAGATGGATTTACTCAAAAGCATAGACACTCAAAATATACCAAAGCATGTTGCTATAATAATGGACGGAAACGGTCGTTGGGCAAAACAGAAAGGGAAGCCTCGTATTTTTGGTCATAAAAATGGTGTAAAAGCGGTTAGAGAAACCATTGAAGCAGCAGGTAATACCGGCGTAAAAGCACTTACTTTATATGCTTTTTCTACCGAAAATTGGAACAGGCCAAAAGCAGAGATCAAAACCTTGATGACTTTATTGGTTACTTCCTTGAAAAGAGAAGCCAAAGACTTAGTTAAAAACAATATTAAATTACAAGTGATTGGAAATCAATATGCACTACCAAAAATAGTATTAAACGGATTGAATAAAGTTATTGAATTAACAAAAAACAATACTGCTTTAACACTCACAATTGCTTTAAGTTATGGATCAAGAGAAGAAATTGTTAATGCTTTCAAAAATATTTCTAAAAAAGTTGTTAATAATGAACTTTCAATCGAAGAAATTAATGAAAACACTATTAATAATCATTTATATACGTTTACTTTGCCCGACGTTGATTTAATGATCAGAACGAGTGGTGAAAAACGAATTAGCAACTTTCTTTTATGGCAAATTGCGTACGCCGAATTACATTTTACCAATGTACTTTGGCCCGATTTTACGAAGAATGATTTTTACAGTGCTATAATAGAATATCAAACCAAAGAACGTCGTTTTGGTAAAACGAGCGCGCAAATTAAAACATCAAATGAGCAATAAATTACCCTTATTACTTTATATTTTTATATTCTTTTCAATTGTTATTTCTGCTCAAGAAGCAAAAATAACTGATGAAGTACCAACACAACTTACCGATTCAATAGCTGTTAAAAACGACTCTATAAAAGTTAAATCTAATGAGCCTATTGTTTTTGAAAGAGGACAATCTTTTGAATTAGGAGGAATAACCGTAACCGGTCTTCAAAAATTTAGTGAACAAGCCGTAAAAGTTTTTACTGGTTTAAAAGTTGGACAAGATCTAAAAGTTCCTGGCGATAAATTATCGAGCGCAATTAAGAAACTATACGGCCAAAAACAATTTAGCAATATTGATGTTTATATTTCTAAAATTGACGGCAAGGTTGTTTACCTAGAATTTGATGTAAAAGAGTTACCGCAATTAAATAACGTAACTTTTTCTGGCGTTAAAAAAGCAAAAGCAAAAGAACTTAAAAAAGACACCCAACTTACTACTGGCGCAATGATGACTGACAACTTGTTAGTTACATCAGAAAATTATATTAAAAGCAAATACCAAGAAAAAGGGTTCTTGAACACTAAAGTTAACCTCAGCACTAAAATAGATTCTACAAATATAAATACGGTAGATATGTTAGTGCATGTAGATAAAGGAAGTAAAATAAAAATTAAGAACATCTACTTTGAAGGAAATAATGACGTAAGTGACAAAACGTTGTTAAAAGCAATGAAGAATACCAAAACAAAGGCTACCGGTCGTTTTTGGAAAAGCTCTAAATTTATTCAAGATGATTTTGAAGAAGATTTAGAATCGGTAATAACAAAATTTAGCGAGAAAGGACATCGCGATGCAAGAATATTAGGAGATTCTATTTCTTGGAATGATGATAACACTATTGACCTACATATTTTTTTAGAAGAGGGAGTAAAATACTATTTTGGAGGTATTACTTATTTAGGTAACACCGTTTATTCTGATGCTTTTTTAGATAATATTATTAGAATCAACAAAGGACAAGTTTATAATGCAGAAGTACTAAAAGAACGTGTTTCTGGTGATGGATCTCCAGATTCACAAGATATTGCCACCTTATATCAAAATAGCGGTTATATTTTCTCTACTGTAACACCTGTAGAAACAAGAGTAGAAAATGATTCAATATATGTACAGGTTAGAATTGCTGAAGACGAACCTGCTACACTAAAAAGAATAACAGTTAATGGAAATGACAAAACCAATGACCACGTAATTTACCGTCAAATCCGTACCAGACCAGGGTATTTATATAGAAAAGATGATATTATTCGTACGATTAGAGAATTAGGTCAACTTGGCTTTTTTGATCCAGAAAGTATTACTCCAAATTTAACACCAAACTATCAAGATAAAACTGTTGACATCGATTATACCGTTGTAGAAAAAGGCGCAAGTCAAATTGAATTGCAAGGTGGTTATGGTGGCGGATCATTTATTGGAACCTTAGGGCTATCATTCAACAATTTTTCTATTCGAAATATTTTCAATTCGAAATCATACAAACCATTACCAATGGGTGATGGGCAAACTTTATCTTTAAGGTTACAAAAAAGTAGGTTTTATACCACCTCTAGTTTTTCATTTACAGAGCCTTGGTTAGGTGGTAAAAAACCACAGTCATTATCTTTTTCTATTTATAACTCAAAGCAGTTTAGATACAATCCTAGAACTAGAAATGTTGATAAAGATCAACGTCTAAATATTATTGGAGCATCTGTTGGTTTAGGGAGAAGATTAAAATGGCCTGATGACTTTTTTACATTATCACAAACGGTTAGTCTTCAAATTTATGACCTAAAAGACTACCCTATTGGTTCTTTTACTTTTGATACTGGAACCTCCAATAATTTATCATATCAAATATCTTTAGGAAGAAGTTCTGCGGGTTCTAATCCCGTTTTCCCAACGTATGGTTCAGATTTTAGCGTTACCGCAAAAATGACCCTCCCGTATTCGTTATTTAACGATAAAGATTACACAAATATAAGCGACGAAGAAAAATACAAGTGGTTAGAATATTATAAAATTGGATTTAAAGGAAAATGGTACACCGCCTTATTCAATAAATTAGTATTAATGTCTAATGCAGAATTTGGTTTCTTAGGATATTATAATAGTGAATTAGGATCTTCACCTTTCGAAAGATATTATGTTGGTGGAGATGGATTGGCAACTTTTCAATTAGATGGTAGAGAAACTATTGGCTTAAGAGGTTATGAAAACTCGCAAGTATCATCAATTCAAGGAGGAACAATTTATAATAAATTTCAACTAGAATTACGTTACCCAATTACGTTAAAGCCATCAGCATCAATTTATCTATTAGGGTTTTTAGAAGCGGGTAATTCATATGATGGCTTTGAAGAATTTAAAGCATTCCAAATGAAACGTTCTGCAGGAGTTGGTGTTCGTATATTTATGCCAGCATTTGGTTTGTTAGGAATTGACTTTGCGTATGGATTTGATCCATTACCAGGAAGGTTTGTTCCATCAGGTTGGCAGACCCATTTTATTATTGGGCAACAGTTTTAATAAAAATATTATATTTGTATAATCTATAAAATTGGCACGATATTTTCTAAACACATTATAGTTATGACAAAAAGAATTCTTTTCACGGTTATTATAGTCTTAATTGGCTTAACTGCTTTTTCGCAAAAAGGGCATAGAATTGCATTTGTTGATATGAATTATATTCTTGAAAATATTCCTGATTATAAAAAAGCACAAAGCCAACTTAATACCAAAGTTAAAAAGTGGCAACAAAATCTTGACAACCTAAAAGATGAAATCGGAACCATGAAAACCGATTTAAGTAATGAAAAAGCATTACTTACTGCTGATTTAATTATTGAAAAAGAAGAAGACATTGCAATAAAAGAAGAAGAATTTAAAAAGTTAGAAGAACAATATTTCTCCTCTAATGGAAATCTTTTTATGCTAAGAAAACAATTAGTAACTCCAATTCAAGATCAGGTTTATAACGCATCACAAGAAATTGCAAAAGCACGTCGTTATGATTTTGTTTTTGATAAATCTTCTGATTTAATAATGCTTTATTCAACCAAACAAAATGATATAAGCGAACTCGTTTTAAGGTCTATTGTTAGAGGAGAAAAAACAACGAAAGCAAACGAAAAAAGAGCTTCAAGAACAACAACGCAGCAAAGAAAAACTACTTCAACTGTAAAGAATACGCCGAGTGTACAAACCACTAATGCCAACCCAACTCCTAAAACAACCAATAATCCTATAGCTTTACCAGTTGTTGTTAATGAAGAAGTAAAAAGTGACGCTAAAGCAGTAGAAACAGAAACTAGTTTGACCGAAAAAACAGTTGAAAGTGCTGTTTTAACTGAAAAACCTACTAAAAACATAACGAAAGAAGCAACTGAAATTTCTGAAGTTGTTAGCCCAGAAGCATCAAAACAAGGTAAGTTAGACGAGCGCGAAATAAAACGGCAAGAAGCATTGGCAAGAAATGAAAAAATTAAAGCCGATCGTTTAAAAAAACGTGAAGAACAAAAAGCCGAAATTGAAAAGAAAAGATTAGAACGCTTAAAAAAACGTGAAGAAGTTAGAAATCAACTAAAAGAAAATAAAGAGGTTACCGAAAAGGAAAAAGAAGATAAAAAAGAAGACGAAAATAAAGATAACAATTAATTAAAACACAAAACAGTAAAAATGAAAAACTTAAAAACAGTAGTATTAATAGCAGTATTTACATTAGGATTTAACACTATTCAAGCTCAAAGCAAAATAGCACACATTGATACGCAATCTCTTATTGAAGTGATGCCAGAAACTAAAGCAATGATTGCTGATTTAGAAAAACTTGGTAAAACGTATGATGATGATTTAAAAAAGGGAGAAGAAGCATTGAAAGCAAAAGCGACTAAATACCAGTCTGAAGCAGCAACTCAAACTCAAGAAGAAAATCAAAAAAGACAAATTGAAGTTAAAACTGATGAGCAAAAGTTATATGCTGCTGCTCAAAGTGCACAACAAGCTCTAGAAAACAGAAGAAATGAATTGCTAAAACCAATCATGGAAAAAGTTCAAAAAACAATTGAGACTGTTGCAACTGAGCAAGGAATCGATTACGTAATTGACAAGAACACTGCAATTATTGCTAAAGGAACAGATATTTTAGCTTTAGTAAAAGCAAAAATGAATATTACAGAGTAATACTAAAATATTACTTCTATAAAAATCCCGATTCTCATCGGGATTTTTTATTTTTGGTCTATGCGTAATTCACAACCTATTGGTATTTTTGATTCGGGTATTGGAGGCACTTCTATTTGGAAAGAAATTGAAGCCTTGCTTCCAAATGAGAATATCATCTATTTAGCAGACAGTAAGAACGCGCCATACGGCAAAGACACTTCGGAAAAAATAATAGAACTCAGTATTAAAAATACGGAATTATTACTTCAAAAAAACTGCAAACTCATAATTGTTGCTTGTAATACCGCTACAACAAATGCAATTGGACTTTTACGCACTAAGTTTAACATCCCTTTTATTGGAATAGAACCTGCTATTAAGCCTGCTGCTTTACAAACAACCACTAATTGCATTGGAATACTCGCAACTAAAGGAACGCTTAGCAGCGCTTTATTTTCTAAAACTTCTGATAAATTTGCTTCCAATATTAAAATTGTAGAACAAATAGGAAGTGGTCTTGTTGAGTTGATTGAAGGCGGAAAATTATATTCAGAAGAAATGACACTCTTATTGAATACTTACTTAGACCCAATGATTCAAAAAAATATTGATGTGCTCGTACTTGGTTGTACTCATTATCCATATTTGATTCCACAAATTAAAAAAATAGTTGGTGATTCTATTAAAATTATTGATTCAGGATTAGCAGTTGCAAAACAAACAGAAGCAATTTTAATTAATAATTGTTTACGAAATAAATCAACAGAAAAAGGAAAACATTTATTTTATTCCAATACAGATATAACGGTATTAAAAAATATTTTAAATGATATTGAATTAGATTACGCTGTAAACTACCTCAATTTTTAGAAAGAAGCATCAATGTTAGGGCAAGCAGAACCTCTAGGTTCTTTACAAAATAAATTAAATCCTAAAGTAATTTGATGATAGCCTCCATCATCAAAAAGCAAATCCCCAGTTTGTTTTGTGTAGGTATAAGCTACCATAAGTTTTTTGAAATTTACACCAACAATTGGAGTAAAGTATCGGAGTTCTTCAGCGGCGTTTCCATCAAAACCCTGGCGATAAGATAAACCTCCCCAAATTTGGGCATTGTCTAAATTTTTATAAACTTTCATATTAAAGTCAACAAATTTCTCACCTGTTCTTTCAATAATTTGTGCCATTATTGAAGGTTCAAATTGCAAAGATTTACCTTGACCGAAATAATAACCTGCAGTTATTAAATAGCGTCTTAAATTTAATGGCTCGTAGGTATCATCGTATAAATCTCTTGCGCTTAACAAAAGGTTTTTAACTGTAAAATACGATGAAAACCCTAGGTTGTGATATGCCATACTAAAATCGGCATTAAAATAATTTCTACCTTGTATAATTTGTGAAATTACAGGATCTGGAATTACAAAAGAAGATTCGTCAACACTATTTTCTATCATCATAAATGATAAACCAAAAGACAACTGATTTACATCATCTATTCTTCCTAATTCAATATGATAAGCATAGGTAAGTTGAATTCCTTTTTGTGAATGATACCCATTTTTATCATTAAATAATATGCCTCCAATACCATTTTTATATCCTAAACGTGTATGAAAACTAACGGTTTGTAATGATGGGGCATCATCTACTCCACTCCATTGATTTCGTGCTGTAAATCTAATTTTTCCACAATTACCAATTCCTGCTGCTGATGGATGCACCAAAAAAACATTATCAGATAAGTAATCTGAATATATTGGCAGCGTTTCTTGTGATGAAACTGGATTAGAGTTTAAAACAAAAAGTAAAAAAATGATTATATAGTGTGCGTATTTCCCCAATTTAAGCATAAATAATTAGCGTATTTTAAAACCGATTCCAAATATATAACATTTGATATCTATTTAACTCTTAATATTCAAATTTTAACATTTGGTAGATTCAACTCTTAAAACCCGTTATGCATTTAAATAATGCTAATTTTCAAATTATTTATATTTCTATCAAAGACAAATTTATTGATGTATTGAATAACTGTTAATGAGGTTAATTTAGATAGTATTC
>CAZUFO010000059.1:0-13239 GCA_964619615.1 uncultured Lutibacter sp.
CTTTGACAAACAAAAGAGGTGATGTAATTTCATGGTCATCAGCAGGTAAAATGGGTTTTAGAGGTTCTAAAAAGAACACTCCTTATGCAGCTCAAACCGCAGCAGAAGATTGTGCAAAAGTAGCGCACGAAGCAGGTTTAAGAAAAGTAAAAGCTTATGTTAAAGGACCTGGAAACGGACGTGAAAACGCAATGAGAACACTTCATAATAATGGAATTGAAGTAACTGAGATTATCGATGTTACACCAATGCCACATAATGGATGTCGTCCTCCAAAGAGAAGAAGAGTATAATTAAATTAATTCTAATCAATAGGAATAAGATTATCGAAGGAGTTTAAGCCTTAATTCATAATCCCTATTAATAAACTAAGAAATGGCAAGATATACAGGACCAACAACTAAAATTGCTCGTAAATTCGGAGAAGCAATTTATGGAGCGGACAAGTCTTTTGAAAAAAGAAACTTTCCTCCAGGACAACACGGTAACAACAGAAGAAGAGGTAAAAAATCTGAATACGCTGTACAGTTACAAGAAAAACAAAAAGCAAAATATACTTACGGTATTTTAGAGCGTCAATTTAGAGGTTTATTTAAAAAAGCATCTGCAAGTAGAGGAATTACCGGTGAGGTATTACTACAATTAGCAGAGTCTCGTTTAGATAATGTAGTATTCCGTTTAGGAATTGCTCCAACTCGTAATGGCGCAAGACAATTAGTTTCTCACAG
Organism: uncultured Lutibacter sp.; assembly: GCA_964619615.1. Taxonomy (GTDB): domain Bacteria; phylum Bacteroidota; class Bacteroidia; order Flavobacteriales; family Flavobacteriaceae; genus Urechidicola. The sequence continues at coordinate 729 of CAZUFO010000059.1, forward strand.
ACATATTACTGTTAATGGATCGATTGTAAATGTAGCTTCTTATTCATTACAACCTGGTGATGTTGTTGCAGTTAGAGAAAAATCTAAATCTTTAGAAGCAATTGAAACTGCATTGGCTAACAATAGTAATGTATTTGAATGGTTAACTTGGAATAACGAAACACTACAAGGTACGTTCGTAACTGTTCCAGAAAGGTTACAAATTCCAGAGAATATTAAAGAACAATTAATAGTAGAGTTGTACTCTAAATAATAAATTAACAATATTGGTATTTGGCCAAAGGATCAATAAGCACTTCTTCAAGCTTATACTTCGCGCAACTAGATAACAATTAAAAAGAAGAAAATAAATGGCAATATTAAATTTTCAAAAGCCTGATAAAGTAATAATGATAGATTCTACCGAATTTGAAGGTAGATTCGAATTCAGACCTCTAGAACCAGGATTTGGTTTAACGGTTGGTAACGCTTTAAGAAGAGTTTTACTATCATCTTTAGAAGGATTTGCAATCACTTCAATTCGTATTGAAGGTGTAGAGCATGAGTTTTCTACAATTAAAGGAATTGTAGAAGATGTTACTGAAATCATTTTGAACTTAAAACAAGTACGTTTTAAAAAGCAAATTGAAGATTCTGATAGAGAAACTGTAAATGTTACTGTATCTGATCAAGGTCAACTAACAGCAGGTGATTTACAAAAACACATTTCAGGATTTCAAGTATTAAATCCAGATTTAGTTATTTGTAATATGGAATCTTCTGTAAAATTACAATTTGAACTAACGATTGAAAAAGGTAGAGGGTTTGTACCAGCAGAAGAGAATAAAAAAGCGTCTGCAGCATTAGGAACTATTTTTACAGATTCAATTTACACTCCTATAAAGAATGTAAAGTATGCTGTTGAAAACTTTCGTGTAGAGCAAAAAACAGATTATGAAAAATTAGTTTTTGATATTGTTACTGACGGATCAATTTCTCCAAAAGATGCTTTAACTGAAGCTGCTAAAATATTAATTCACCACTTCATGTTATTCTCAGATGAACGTATTACATTAGAAGCTGATGAAATTGCACAAACTGAAACATATGATGAAGAATCATTACATATGAGACAATTGCTTAAAACTAAGTTAATTGATATGGATCTTTCTGTAAGAGCTTTAAATTGTTTAAAAGCAGCAGAAGTAGATACATTAGGAGACTTAGTATCATTTAACAAAAACGACTTAATGAAGTTCCGTAATTTCGGAAAGAAATCTTTAACTGAACTAGATGAATTAGTTGCAGTAAAAGGATTGAACTTCGGTATGGATTTAAGCAAATACAAATTAGATAAAGATTAACCTTTCATATTTTGCGCCCCTAAAATAGGGTTGAAGCAAGATGAAAGCTAAAATAGAATGTCATGAGACACGGAAAGAAATTTAATCACTTAGGAAGAACAACATCACACAGAAAAGCGATGTTATCAAATATGGCTTGTTCATTAATTGAGCACAAGCGTATCAACACAACAGTTGCAAAAGCAAAAGCGTTGCGTAAATATGTAGAGCCACTTATTACAAAATCTAAAGACGATACCACTCACAATCGTAGAATTGTGTTTAGTTACTTAAGAAACAAGTATGCAGTTACAGAACTTTTTAAAGAAGTTTCAGTAAAAGTTGCAGATCGTCCAGGAGGATATTTAAGAATTATTAAAATGGGTAGTCGTCAAGGAGATAATGCTTCTATGGCAATGGTAGAATTAGTTGATTACAACGAAATTTACAATCCTAATGGTAAGAAGAAAAAGAAATCTACTCGTAGAGGTAGAACTAAAAAAGTTGAAGATGCTGCTGTTGAAGTAGAAGAAACTCCAACAACTTCTGAACCAGAAACTACTAAAGAGTAAATGATGATAACTCATTAATAATAAAAAAGGATAAACTAATTGTTAGTTTATCCTTTTTTTTATATTTGAAATCGAAAATTAAACGTAAGAATATCGTGAATTACAATCAACATAAAAAAGCAATCTTATTATTAGAAGATGGTACCATTTTCGAAGGGAAATCAATTGGACTAGAAGGAACTGCCTTTGGTGAAATTTGTTTCAATACAGGTATGACAGGATATCAAGAGATATTTACCGATCCTTCGTATTATGGACAAATGATGCTAACTACCAATGCACATATTGGTAATTACGGAGTGAATGAAGACGAGATTGAATCTGATTCAATTAAGATAGCAGGTTTAGTATGTCGTAATTTTAGTTTTAATTATTCGAGGGATAGCGCAACAGATTCTTTAGAGAATTATCTTGAGAGACAAAGTGTAATTGCAATTTCTGATGTTGATACACGTGCAGTTGTACGTTATATTAGAGATAAAGGAGCTATGAATTCTGTTATATCTACGGATGTTGAAAATGTAGAAGACTTAAAAAAACAATTAGCAAATCAACCTAATATGGATGGGTTGGAATTGGCATCAAAAGTATCAACCAACAAACCTTATACTGTCGGTGATGAGAATGCGACGTTTAAAATTTCAGCCTTAGATATTGGTATTAAAAAGAATATTCTTCGCAATCTTGTAAAGAGAGATTGTTATGTAAAAGTATTTCCATACAATGCTACTTTTGAAGAGTTACAAAATTTTAATCCTGATGGTTATTTCTTGTCAAACGGACCTGGAGATCCGACACCATTAGTTGAAGCACAAGAACTCGCTAAAGAAATTATAAAAAGAGATTTGCCTTTATTCGGTATTTGTTTAGGGCATCAAGTAATAGCGTTAGCAAACGGAATTGAAACCTATAAAATGCACAATGGACACAGAGGAATCAATCATCCTGTAAAAAACTTATTGACGGGTAAAGGTGAAGTGACTTCACAAAATCATGGGTTTGTTGTTCGGAAAGAATCATTAGAGGCTAATTCTGATTTTGAACTGACACATAAACACCTAAATGATGACACAGTTGCTGGAATGCGTATGAAAAACAAAAATTGTTTTTCGGTACAATACCATCCAGAAGCAAGCCCTGGACCGCATGATTCGTCTTATTTATTTGATGAATTTATAGAGAACATTAAAAAATCAAAGTAAAAATACAAGGTTTATAAAATACAGTACTGTATTTCATAATCTGGTAATTATTAAAGAAAAGGGCGCTGTAATAGCGTCCTTTTCTAGTCATTTCGTACCTTTGCAGTCGTATTTATAACATAAAAACAGAAAGAAATGAGTATCATTATTAACATACACGCAAGACAAATATTTGATTCAAGAGGAAACCCAACAGTTGAAGTTGATGTAGTTACCGAAAACGGAATTTTAGGTAGAGCTGCAGTTCCATCTGGAGCATCAACCGGAGAACATGAAGCTGTTGAATTAAGAGATGGTGGAAAAGATTTTATGGGTAAAGGTGTTTTGAAAGCGGTAAAAAATGTTAATGAGATTATTGCTGCAGAATTATTGGGTACTTCAATATTTGAACAAAATGCAATTGATCAATTAATGATTGATTTAGATGGTACACCAAATAAAGCAAATTTAGGTGCAAACGCTATTTTAGGTGTTTCTCTTGCAGTTGCTAAAGCAGCAGCAAACGAATTAAACATTCCTTTATATAGATATATTGGTGGTGTTAGTGCAAACACATTACCAGTACCAATGATGAATATTGTAAACGGTGGATCACATTCTGATGCTCCAATTGCATTTCAAGAATTTATGGTAATGCCAGTTGGTGCCAAAAGTTTCTCACACGCATTACAAATAGGAAGTGAGATTTTTCACAATTTAAAAAGTATTTTACATGGTCGTGGTTTAAATACTTCAGTAGGTGATGAAGGTGGATTTGCTCCAACTTTTGATGGAACTGAAGATGCTTTAGACACTGTTTTAGAAGCTATTGAAAAAGCAGGTTACAAAGCAGGAAGCGAAGTAATGTTAGCATTAGATTGTGCAGCAGCTGAGTTTTATGTAGATGGTAAATATGATTATACAAAATTTGAAGGCGAAAGTGGAGTTATAAGAACATCAGAAGAGCAAGCAGATTATTTAGCAGAATTAGCAGCAAAATATCCTATTATTTCTATTGAAGATGGAATGGATGAAAACGATTGGGATGGTTGGAAATATTTAACTGATAAAATTGGAGATAAAATTCAGTTGGTTGGTGATGATTTATTTGTAACAAATGTTGAGCGTCTTTCAAGAGGAATAAATGAAGGGATTGCAAATTCAATTTTGATTAAAGTAAATCAAATAGGAACATTAACAGAAACGATTGCTGCGGTAAATATGGCGCATAACGCTGGGTTTACATGTGTAATGTCACACAGGTCTGGTGAAACAGAAGACACTACAATTGCAGATTTAGCAGTGGCATTAAATACAGGTCAGATTAAAACGGGGTCTGCATCTCGTTCAGATAGAATGGCAAAATACAATCAACTACTAAGAATACAAGAAGAATTAGGAGATACTGCTTATTATCCGAAAGAAAAAGCATTTAAAATTAACTAAATAGTTATTTCAAAATTATTTAAACCCAACATTAAAACGATGTTGGGTTTTTTTGTTTTCGGATGATTTTTATGATACTAAAAACTTTTATTTTAGTGCGATTTTTCGTACTTTCGTGCTGTTAAATAAATGAATTTTAAAATTGTAAAACGATGTCAGAAATTGCAAAAATTGAGGTAAATGGAGCTAGTTATGAATTACCTATTTATACAGGTACAGAAAATGAAAAAGCGATAGATATATCTAAATTTAGAGCAGTTTCAAATGGCATAATTACAATTGACCCTGGTTATAAAAATACAGGCTCATGTTTAAGTGCAATTACCTTTTTAGAAGGTGATAAAGGAGTTTTACGATATAGAGGTTACTCTATTGAAGAATTAGCAGAGAAAGCAGATTTTTTAGAAGTTGCTTATTTATTGATTTTTGGTGAATTGCCAAATCAAGAGCAGTTAGATAAATTTCATAGCGATATTAAAAAGAAAGCAATTGTAGATGAAGATGTAAGAAAGATTATTGATGCTTTTCCTAAGTCTGCCCATCCTATGGGTGTATTGTCGTCTTTAACAAGTGCTTTAACAGCATTTAATCCAGGATCTGTAAATGTTGATTCAGAGGAAGAAATGTACAATGCAATTGTTAAGATATTGGGGAAATTCCCAGTATTAGTAGCTTGGACTATGCGTAAAAAACAAGGGCTGCCTTTAGATTATGGAGATAACTCTTTGGGATATGTTGAAAATGTATTGAAAATGATGTTTCAACAGCCAAATGAAGAGTATGTACAGAATCCAATATTGGTAAATGCTTTAAATAAATTATTGATTTTACATGCAGATCATGAGCAGAATTGTTCAACTTCAACTGTAAGAATTGTAGGCTCATCTCATGCAGGTTTGTTCGCTTCAATTTCTGCAGGCATATCTGCATTGTGGGGCCCATTACATGGTGGTGCAAACCAAGCAGTTTTAGAAATGCTAGAAGGTATTAAAGAAGATGGAGGTGATACCGATAAATACATGGCCAAAGCAAAAGATAAAAATGATCCTTTCCGTTTGATGGGATTTGGACATAGAGTTTATAAAAACTTTGATCCAAGAGCAAAAATTATAAAAGTATCAGCAGACGAAGTTTTAGGAGATTTAGGTATCGATGATCCAATTTTAGCAATTGCTGAAAGTTTAGAAAAAGAAGCATTATCAGATGATTATTTTGTTTCACGTAAATTGTATCCTAACGTAGATTTTTATTCAGGAATCATTTACAGAGCGATGGGAATACCAACGGAGATGTTTACCGTAATGTTTGCATTAGGTCGTTTGCCTGGGTGGATTGCGCAATGGAGAGAAATGAGGCTATCTAAAGAGCCAATTGGTAGACCAAGACAGATTTATACTGGAGCAAATTTAAGATCTTTTGTACCGGTTGAAAAAAGATAATGATTAGTAACTAATAACTACATTTGTCATTCTGGATTTCAATATTCAGAATGATTTTTTTTTACATATGAAACTAAACATCCAAAACGAAACTTCTGAGTTAAAGGCTGTAATTTTAGGAACTGCCAAAAGTAACGGTCCAACACCAAAAGTTGAAGGCTGTTACGACCCAAAATCAATTGAACATGTAATTGCAGGAACCTACCCTTTAGAAAAGGATATGAAACTTGAAATGGAAGAAGTTGCTGAGGTTTTCAATAAATATGGAGTGCAAGTATACCGCCCTGAAATACTAAAAGATTATAATCAAATTTTTTCAAGAGATATTGGTTTTGTTATTGAAGACAAGTTTATTAGAGCTAATATTTTACCCAATAGAGATAAAGAAATTCATGCGATTGATTATGTTTTGGATAATTTTGAAAAAGAAAATATAGTCACATTACCAGAAGAAGCACATGTTGAAGGTGGTGATGTAATGCTATGGAATGAATATGTTTTTGTTGGTACGTATTCAGGAGAAGATTACCCGGATTATATTACGGCTCGAACCAATACAGATGCAGTAATTGCATTACAAGAATTATTCCCTCATAAAACAGTAAAATCGTTTGAATTACGTAAGTCAAATACAGATGCAAAGAACAATGCGTTGCATTTAGATTGCTGTTTTCAACCTATTGGAACTGATAAAGCAATACTCCATAAAAATGGTTTTTTGATTGAAAAAGAATATCAATTTTTGGTTGATTTATTTGGCGAAGAAAATATTTTTGAAATTACCAAAGAAGAAATGTACAGCATGAATTCTAATGTGTTTTCTATTTCTCCAGAAGTGATTATTTCAGAGAAGAACTTTACTCGATTAAATAATTGGTTACGCAATCAAGGATTTACAGTTGAAGAGGTTTCTTACTCCGAAATAGCAAAACAAGAAGGATTGTTAAGGTGTAGTACTTTGCCTTTGATACGAGCGTAAATCTAATAATTAATAATCCTTACAGAATCTAATTCCAAGCGTATTTTTAACCACAAACGCAATTTTTCTTCTTGTTGTTTTGTATTCGGAATAGAATCATACCAAGTTGTACCAAAAATTGAAATGGTATCTGTAGTTCTAAAATTAGTAGTCATTACATTACCATAACTCAAGGTTTTTAAACCATTATAATTGGCTTTGGCTTCTGCGCTAATTTTTGTAAAAGGTACCCGATAATATTTGTCTAATTCTTTTTCTAAACGGTTTATTTTATCTTCACTTTTTTCTATTTTATGGTCGCGAGATGAAATTATTTCTTGATTTCGAGCATATAAGTTTGACAATTCTTCTACTTTATTTTCTAAATCAGTACTTTGACTTTGTTCAATAATTAGTTTTGTTCCTGCTAAATCAAAATTCAAAAGTTTATTATTCCAAAAATTTATTTCAGTTTCAGATAACGAATTACCATAAAGAATTACAGTTATTTCTTTGTTTTTAAAATCTATATTTTCTTTGTTTACATCAAAAATATGAATGCCACTATCCTTCATTTCATCTATTAAATGTTTGGCATTTAGCCCAAATTGGTCAACTTTATATAATTTGTAAAATTGAAGAACACTAAAAGAAAATATAATAATGGCAAGAGTAGAAGCTAGTTGAGCAATTCTTTTTCGTTTTGCAGAATTAATATATTTTACCATTGGAAATTGTAAAAATTTCACAATTAGAAAAGTGGCTAAAGCAATGAAAATAGCATTTATAGTAAATAAAAACATAGCACCCCAAAAGAACTTAATGTCAACTGCCAAACCATAGCCTGCTACGCAAAGTGGTGGCATTAAGGCGGTTGCAATAGCAACTCCAGCAATTGTGTTAGTTTGTTTAGACCTTCTGCTTAGTGCAATAATTAAAGCCAAACCACCCGCAATAGCAATAAAAACATCTCGAGCATCTGGGGCAACTCTCGCTTTAATTTCGGGAGTTAAATCTTGAAAAATGGGAATCGAAAAAAATATAAATGACGTAACCAAACTTAGCCCAATCATTACACCCAAATTAATGAATGATTTTTTCAAAGTATCAATATCATTAATGCCAATTGAAAGCCCAACACCTAAAATTGGTCCCATTAATGGAGAAATTAACATGGCGCCAATAACAACGGCTGGTGAACTCACATTTAATCCAATAGAAGCAATTAAAATCGAAAAAACCAATACCCAAGCAGTATGGCCTTTCATTGAAATGTTGTCTTTTACATCTTGTATGGTGCCATTTTTATCGGTGTCAAATCTAATATCTAAAAGTTCTTTCAGAAAAACTATTGGTGCATTCCAAATACCTTTTAAATCTTTAGATTTTTTTTCGCTTTCTTCTGGGTTAGAATGTTCTATTTGTTCATCCATATTTAACTAATTATGTGTATTTTTTTCCAAATTTTGTTTTTACTTCCGCAGTAATCTCTTTAATATTTTGCTCATCACTTTTAGGACAAATTAATAAAACGTCTTCTTTTTCAATCACAATATAGTCATTTAACCCTTGTATTACAACACGTTTTCCACTTTGGGTTCGTATCATATTATTTGAAGCGTCTCTAAATAATACTTTACCACCAACCGCTGCGTTTGCTTGTTTATCTTTTGGGAGTTTATTATATAAAGACCCCCAAGTTCCTAAATCATTCCAGCCAAAATCTACAGGTAGTACATATACATTTTTCGCTTTTTCTAAAATCCCGAAATCTATTGAAATGTTTTTTGCTTTAGAATAATTTCCCTCAATAAACACCGTTTCTTTATCTGTATTATAAAGCTCTTTTCCTTGTTGAAATAACGCATACATTTCTGGTAATGCTGTTTTATAAACGTCTAAAATACTTTTCGTACTCCAAATAAAAATTCCTGCATTCCAAAGATAATCACCACTTTCAACAAATGATTTTGCAGTTTTCAAATCTGGTTTTTCAGTAAACTGTTTTACTTTTTTTATTGATGATTTCTCATCGCTAAATTGAATATACCCATAACCTGTATTTGGAGTGTTTGGTGTAATTCCTAACGTCATTAACACATCGTTAGAGGTACAATATTCAAAGGACTCGTTTAAATTTTTATTGAATGTTTTTTCATCATCAATCCAATGATCACTTGGCGCAACAATCATTATTGCATTTGGGTTTTGATTATGAATTTTTAAAGCAGCATATAAAATACAAGGAGCCGTATTCCGCATACAAGGTTCTAATAAAAGTTGTTTTTTATCTACTGATTGAAGCTGTTCTAAAACTAAATCTTCATATCTTTTATTAGTTGAAATTAATATATTTTCAGTTGGAATTGTTTTTGATAATCGATTAAACGTTTGCTGAATTAATGTGGTGCCAGTTCCAAGCATATCATGAAACTGTTTTGGGTATTCTTGTGTGCTCATTGGCCAAAATCTTGAACCAACGCCACCTGCCATAATCACTCCGTAATAATTGTTATTCATTATATTTTATATGTTTTCTAATTCAACTTCAACGTTTTGATTGAATAGATATATTCTTTTCGAATTTATTTCAATGCACTCATAACGAGTACGCCTTTTGTCTTTTCTGATATAGGTTTTATTCTTAAAAAAAAATGTTGCATTTAAAGGCACTTCAAATATAAAACTCTTATCTGACTTTTCACTGAATTGTTTCATCGCTAAAGATAAGTGAATGTCAGAATCTGTACTTGCTTTAGGATTTTTTAAATAATTTGCTAAATGTGGTAAAATTTCTTTTGGGTAAATTGTTGGGTTTACAAATGGAAGCATCAAATGCTGAAAGTTAAGTTTCCACTCAATACCATGTGGCTGTACTCTTTTATACTTTAAATGTGTAACTAAATGAGCAATCTCATGAATTAATGTCAGTAAAAATTGATATTTATTTAGGCTATTATTTACAGTGATTTGATATTTATTGTCTTTTGTCAGTCTAAAATCGCCATGTTTTGTTTGCCGCTGATTTACTATTTTTAATTGATGTGGGTATTTGTTAAGTAATTCAATTACTAAATCAATAGAAGCTTCAGGTAGGTATTTTTGTAAGGTTTTATACATGAATTAAGGTGTAGAAGAAGAAACTTGAATTACTTTTCCGTTAAAATGTTTTTGTCCATTTAAACCGAAATCATAAATATATTCAGCCATTTCTAATGCTGTAGTTGGTGCATTGTAATCTGGAAACGCTTCTGCTAACATTTCTGTTTGAACAGCACCCAATGCTAAAACATTAAAGGTTATTCCAGCATCTTTATATTCTTCAGCAAGCAATTCAGAAAGCGTAATAACCGCGCCTTTAGAAGAACTGTAAGCTGCTAATCCAGGAAACTTCAGGCTTCCTTGAATTCCGCCCATACTACTAATAGTAACCACATGACTTCCATTATTTAAAAAAGGAACGAGTTGGCGTGTTAATTCTGCAACCGCAAAAACATTTACTTTATAAACGTCTAAAAAATCTTGAATAGTGGTTTCTGAGAATGGTTTGTTCACTAATTTTCCAGCATTGTTAATTAGAATATCTACTTTTTCCCAATTAGATTTAACAAAATCAGAAATTTTACTAATTTCAGATTCTAAAGATAAATCAACAGATAAAGCAGTTATGTTTTTTAATTTTAGAGATTCAATTGGAGTTGTGTTTCTTGAAATAGCCAATACATTACAATTGTTGCTTGCAAAGAGTTGAATCAATTCAAAACCAATTCCTCTACTTGCTCCAGTAATAATTACATTTTTCATAAACTATAATTTGAGTATATTTGGTAAAAATAAACCAAATTATTATTATTTATTATGAAACGAGTTATCATTTTAGTATTTGCATTAATTTTTACGATTAACACTTCATCACAAAAAACATATTTGCATTGTGGTAAGTTAATTGACACAAACTCAGGAACCATTAATACCGAAATGACCATTGTTGTCGAAAACAATAAAATTGTTGCTGTTGAAAACGGTTATATATCAAAAGAAAAAGATACTGATGTTTTGATTGATTTAAAAAATAAAACAGTAATGCCCGGCCTAATTGATATGCATGTGCATTTAGAAATGCAGATGAGCCCAACTATTTATTTAGATGAGTTTACTGAAAACCCTGCGGATATAGCTTATAATTCTGTAAAATACGCAGAGGTTACTTTGCTTGCAGGATTTACCACCGTTAGAGATTTAGGAGGAAGCGGCGTAAATGTTTCACTACGTAATGCAATTAATTCTGGTAAAATAATTGGACCACGAATTTTTACTGCTGAAAAATCATTGGCTACAACAGGTGGACATGCAGACCCAACGAATGGATATAGAAAAGATTTGATGGGGAATCCAGGGCCAAAAGAAGGTGTTGTAAATAGTGTAGAAGATGCAAGAAAAGCAGTGCGTCAACGTTATAAAAACGGTGCTGATATGATTAAAATTACGGCTACTGGTGGTGTTTTGAGTGTTGCTAAAAATGGGCAAAATCCTCAATTTACTATTGAAGAAATTAAAGCAATTACTGAAACAGCAAAAGACTACGGAATGCATGTTGCAGCGCATGCTCATGGCGATGAAGGAATGCGGCGTGCAGTTTTAGGAGGTGTTAAAACGATTGAACACGGAACATTGATGAGCGAAAAAACAATGGAATTGATGATTAAGCACGATGCGTATTTAGTTCCAACTATTACTGCTGGAAAAGAAGTTACCGATAAGGCAAAAATAGAAGGTTATTATCCAGCCATAATTGTTCCTAAAGCGTTGGCGATTGGGCCAAAAATTCAAACTACGTTTGGTAAAGCGTATAAAAAAGGAGTTGGAATTGCTTTTGGAACAGATGCCGGTGTTTTTGATCATGGGTTGAACGGAAAAGAATTTGGTTATATGGTTGAGGTTGGAATGCCTGCTATTGAAACCATACAATCTGCTACTATTACCAATGCTAAAATTTTAAAAATGACTGACGAAATAGGAAGTATTGAAGTTGGTAAATTTGCAGATATTATTGCTGTTGATGATGACCCAACTGTAAACATTAATACAATGGAAAATGTTGTTTTTGTGATGAAAAATGGAGTGGTTTATAAACAGTAACTAATCGATAAAAATAATATGTTGGTAGGCACCAATATCTGGACTTGCTGTTCTGTCTGTTCCAATTATATCTAGTGGAACTAAATTTGCTGTTGGACCATCAGCCATATTTTTTCCTGCTGATTCTTCGCCAATAAAAAGTTTATTTTCATAAGGCTCTTTAAAGTCAGGCTCTTCATTTATAATCATATTTTGATAATGGGTAATGTCATCAAAATCATATTCTGGAATTCCAGCGTAACTATTATTAAAGTCGTCAAATTGTATTAAATTGTTTTTGAAGTTGTAGTTAAACGCTGAACCTTGAACATTGTCTAAAATTAATTCAATATTATTATTTCCATAAATAATACAGTTTGTAAAGTTGGCAGCCAACAAATCTCGGGTTTCTGTAATTTCAGTATTATTTTCTATATATGTAAAAAAATTATTGACAATAACTGTAGGGAATTGG
>CAZUFO010000060.1:0-13220 GCA_964619615.1 uncultured Lutibacter sp.
AAGAATTTCAATTTCTCCTGTTTTGGTAATTTTAAACTGTATATATACTTTCTTTTTACCTGGTTGTAGCCCTAACCCTTTTGTTAAATTGACATTAAACTTTCTTTCTACATGCTTTTGTAAACTTTTATTTAGACAATCTTTTAGTTCTACTTCTGTACCTTCGCATCCTGGGAATACGGGTACATTATCTATTACCGAAAAAGGGACGTCTTCCAAATTGTTATAGTCTTTTTTCACACTACTAAATTTATAAATTTTAGCAAATATTTTTCTTCCAGTATCAGTTTGATATATTTTAATTACCGAACTAGAATTAGACTTAAATTCTTCCACTAAATCATGATATTCTTCCTTTTCTTTTGGGAATAAATCCGCTACACTAATCTCAGGCATATTCAACTCATCTTTACCATAATAAATATCTAAGTATGATTCTTTAGATCCATCCATAGTTTCTGTAATTCCATCTCTTACCCGATAAAGAGTCGTCATTTCTTTTTTTGCATTTAAAACTTCAACTTCGCTAGACTCATTAATAGAGGTTTCACAAGAAGAATACAATAGCATACTCCCTAATAACGGAATTAATACCAAATACTTTAACTGTTTCATTTTTTGTGATTTGTTTTTTGTGATCATAGTAATACGTTTTTTAATTAATGATTGTTTATAAAATTGGTTGACAAACGAAATGTTTTCCACCTTAAATGTTTCTGAAAGTAATTTATTGAAGTAAGATGCTTTGTCGGTTTCTTTTACAACTTCGGCATCTGAAATATATTCGTGCAACAATGTTATTCTTTTCTGATAGATATATATCATTGGGTTAAACCACATCAGTATTTTAAATATCTCGAAGAATATTAAATCTGCTGTATGATATTGTTTACAATGCACCAATTCATGCTGAATAATTTGTAGCTCCCTTTTTTCTGCTAATTTTTTAGCAATGAAAATATAATTGAAAAATGAAAATGCCGATTGCTTATCATCAATTAAAACCAACTTATAATCATTCTTTTTAATGATTTTGTTAGTCATTATAATTCTTGAAATCTTAGCCAATTTTATCAAAAATAAGATTGAAAAAATAGCTACTCCTGCGTAAAATACTGTATTCAAATAATTAAATGCTTCAACACTATTAGTCGTTTGTTCAATTACAACTTGTGGGTTTAACACAACTTCTGGCAACCAAACAATATATTCTTGCGAAACGCTGTTTTTGAGCGTATCAAATTTTAAAACGGAACGATTAGTGAGATTATTGGAGTTGCCAATAAATACAATCGATTCCATTTAAAAAAGGTTTCTCTGTTTAAAAACAAATCATAAACTGCTAAAAACAAGACTTGAAAAAGCACTACTTGAACTATATAATTAATCATATCTCTTCTTTTTTATCGTTAATACTTTTTAAAATCGATTCTAAATCTTTTAAATCAACATCATTTTTTTTCATAAAAAAAGACACCATACTTTTAAATGACCCTTCAAAATAACCATCAACCAATTTGTGCAAACTCTGATTTGTATATTCCGCTTTTTGAATAATAGGAAAATAAATATAACCTCTACCTTTTGGTTTATGCGAAACAAATTCTTTTGTTTCCAAAATTCTAATAATTGTTGAAACCGTATTGTATGCTGGTTTTGGATTTGGTAATTGTTCAATAATTTCTTTTACAGAAGCTTCTTCAAGCTTCCATAAAACTTGCATAAACTGCTCTTCTGCTTTTGTTAATTGTTTGCCCATGTTCACTAATTTATTGTTTACTACAGCAAATATAACTAAATATTTAGTTTAAACTAATTTTTTAGTTGAATATTTATTATAATAATTTAATTTAAGTAATTATTCATTATTACTTTTACACTATTAATTAAGCGTCTTTACGAGGAAGCATGACGAAGTAATCTCAAATTACAAATCTATAAACAGATTGCTTCAGTCGTACCTCCTTCGCAATGACAAAAAACAAAATAAATGGATATCTTCTTACTCATTCTCGGCTTCTTATTAGTATTACTCGGCATCATTGGCTCTTTTTTGCCAATTTTACCCGGACCAATTACTGGTTGGGTTGGGCTACTCCTTCTTCACCTTACAAGTATTATTACTATGAATTGGACTTTCTTAGGAATAACTTTAGCAATCGCTATTTTTATTTGGGGAATCGATTATGTAATTCCTGCGTGGGGAACTAAAAAATTTGGCGGCAGTAAATACGGAGTTCGCGGTTCAATTGCTGGACTTATAATTGGACTGATTTTTTTAGGTCCATTGGGTATTATTATTGGCCCGTTTATTGGAGCTTTAATAGGTGAACTGATACACGACTCAAAAGATTTTTCAAGAGCATTAAAGGCTGCTTTTGGTTCTTTTGTAGGTTTTGTGTTATCTACAGGATTAAAATTAGGAGTCAGTTTGGTTTTTGTGTATTTGTACTGGATAAAGTTTTGGGAGTATAAAGATGTATTCTTTTAGGATTAAGACAAGGTGATTCTTAGGATGTGATTTCTCATTTCATTCGAAATGACAATACAGAAACTAATCTCTTTCCCTTTTGAGAAAATATCAGCAAAATAAACAGTCCTAAAATAAAAAAAGCGTCCCGAAATACGGGAAGCTTTCCATTGGTTTTAATAAACCTATTTGACGTTCTTCAACGCCAAAACAACACAACTAATCTGCATCTTTCAATACAGACTACAAATATACGTTTTTTTTTAACTATTCGTAATTTTAACTGCTATATTTTATAAAATCTATTAATTGTTATTAGTCAATTGATTGTATCTTTGCAAATTAATTATTGAATCATAAAAAACACCATAATGCAATTATCAGAGTTAGAAATTGTACGAAGACAATCACTAAAACAACTTCGAGAACTAGGTATTAATCCGTATCCTGCTGCAGAATACAAGACAACGGCAACTATAAAAGAAATCATTTCTGATTTTGGCGCATTTAACGAAAAGGAAGTAATCCTTGCGGGTCGAATTATGAGTAGAAGAATTATGGGGAAAGCTTCGTTTGCTGAGTTAAAAGACAGTAGCGGACGTATGCAAATTTATATTAATCGTGATGAAATTGCTCCTGGTGAAGACAAAGTTTTATACAATACTGTGTTCAAAAAATTATTGGATTTAGGTGATATTATTGGCATAAAAGGAACTGTTTTTAAAACTCAAGTTGGTGAGATTTCAGTAAAAGTAAAAGAATTTACGTTACTGTCTAAATCTTTAAAACCATTGCCTATTGTTAAAACAGATGCCGATGGAAATGTGCACGATGGTTTTACAGATCCTGAATTAAGATACCGACAACGATATGTTGATTTGATTGTAAATGACCACGTAAAAGAAACCTTTTTAAAAAGAACAAAAATTACCAATACCATTCGTCAGTTTTTTAACGAACGTGATTATATTGAAGTAGAAACTCCTATTTTACAGGCAGTTCCTGGCGGTGCAGCTGCAAGTCCGTTTGTTACACATCACAATGCTTTAAACATTCCATTATATTTAAGAATTGCTAATGAATTGTATCTAAAAAGATTAATTGTTGGTGGTTTTGATGCAGTGTATGAATTTGCAAAAGATTTCAGAAATGAAGGGATGGATAGAACACATAATCCTGAATTTACTCAGGTTGAACTTTATGTTGCCTACAAAGATTACAATTGGATGATGGATATGACCGAAGAATTGTTGGAGAAAGTTGCTTTAGCATCTAACAACAGCACAACGGTAACTTTTGGTGAGCATCAATTAAATTTTAAAGCTCCGTATGCGCGTGTTCCAATTTTAGATGCTATTAAAACGCACACTGGTTTTGACCTCAACGGAATGAATCAACAAGAATTAATTGAAGTGTGTCATAAATTAAACCTCGAAGCTGATGAAAGTATGGGTGTTGGAAAATTAATTGATGAGATTTTTGGAGAAAAATGTGAACACACCTACATTCAGCCAACTTTTATAACAGACTACCCAAAAGAAATGAGTCCGTTATGTAAAGAACATCGCGACGACCCAAGATTAACAGAACGTTTCGAATTGATGGTTGCTGGAAAGGAATTAGCAAATGCGTATTCCGAATTAAACGACCCAATAGACCAAAAAGAACGTTTTGAAGAACAACTAAAATTATCAGAAAAAGGTGATGATGAAGCCATGTTTATTGATCATGATTTTATACGTGCTTTAGAATACGGAATGCCTCCAACTTCTGGAATTGGTATCGGAATTGACCGTTTAACTATGTTTATGACTAACAATGCATCTATTCAAGAGGTGTTATTCTTTCCGCAGATGAAGCCCGAACGCGCAGCTACAACTGTCGAATTGAATGATGATGAAAAAGCAGTGTTGGAAATCATTCAAAAAGTAGAAAAAATTGAATTGAGTGAGTTAAAATCACAATCAGGATTATCAAACAAAAAATGGGATAAAACCATTAAAGGCTTAACAAAAAAGAAGGTGGCTAAGGTTGATAAAACGGATGACGGTTTACTTGTGGAATTGACATAATCAATTCGTTGTGTTGAACCTGTTTCAGCACCTCATAAATTAGAAAAGGAACTACAAAATGTAGTTCCTTTTTAAATATAATAACATAAATTTTAATCACTCAGCCCGGCTATCAAAGCTAGTCCGCCAAAAAGGAAAAGAAACATAAACACTAAAATTAGAGCAATTACCATAATTAAAAGGTTTCCTTTTGCCCAATTCTTTTTATGAATATTTGTAGTGCTGTCAAAAGCCCAAACTAATACTAATATAAACCCTATTACTGGTAATGATGCTAAAAAAATTGTTAATGCCCATTCTTTATATGACATTGCAGGTGTGTTTTCTTGAGAAGATAGATTTTCCATATTGTTTAGTTAGTTTTAAAAGTGAATATCAAATATAATTATTTTTTATTCATTGTCAATCACTTCCTAAAACTATCCGTTGCTTTATCGTAATTATATGGGCAATGCTTACAGCCACTTTTACAACAAAACCCTCTCTTTACATGATATTTTTCAGTAAAAACACGATATCCTTGTTTATTATAATAAAAATCTTCTGGTTCTAATTCATGTAAGTTACTGTACGCCATTTCGCGAAAATAGTAAAATTAGCTATCACATTTATTAAAAATAATTATTTTTTCTCTTCAATAAATGGAGGATATTTTTCTAATATCTTCGTAATAAATTCCTTTATTCTTGCTTCTTTCTTCGCAGCATTATCTATAACCAAAGCTCCTTTTCCAATTCCTTGCCAAACTAATTCTTTCTTTTGATTATCAATAAAATCAATAAACAAAGTACCTTCTTCATGTACTGACACTTGTGTTCCATAATTTGGACCGTAGTACCACGGACTCCAAAAGCCATAATATCCTGGAAAGCCAAAACCATTGTAACCATTATTATTATAGACATTTACTTTTTTTGTTGATTTAGCAAATATGCTAATAATCAAATCAGGATTTTCGGATTTTGTCATTCCTTTAGCCATTAATTCGGCATCTAATGCTCTTAATATTCTACGCTTATCTAAATCAGAAATATCAACTTTCTCAATTCCTTTTTTATAAAAAGCATAGGTTTTATATTGAGTAAAATCTGCCATGGTATCGTAATCCGCAGCAACACGAATTGGTGAGCACGAACCTAGAATAATCAAAAGCAACAAAAGTGAAATTTTTAAAAGTCTCATATTTTTAATTAAATGTTTAATCATACTGCACTAATATCAACAATCATACCAAAAATTAATTTTGCTAAGTTGATGAATTCACAACAAAACGACCAAATTCTCTACAAAAATTATAGTTATTTCAACAAACCACAATCAATATCATGAATTTTAACCTTTCAAAATTGGTATTAAGCTATTCACTAAAAAAATTGAGTAAATTGCGGCTTCAAATCTTACTTAAATAATGGAACAAATTCAACCATACCAACCTATTAACAAAATCCGAATTGTAACGGCAGCCTCTTTATTTGATGGGCACGATGCAGCAATTAATATTATGCGCCGTATTATTCAAGCAACAGGTGTTGAAGTGATTCATTTAGGGCACGATCGTAGTGTTGAGGAAGTTGTAAATACAGCCATTCAAGAAGATGCGAATGCCATTGCGTTGACTTCCTATCAAGGTGGTCATAACGAGTATTTTAAATACATGTATGATTTATTACAAGAAAAAGGCGCTACTCAAATCAAAATATTTGGTGGCGGTGGCGGTGTAATTCTTCCTGATGAAATTAAAGAGTTGATGGATTATGGAATTACACGAATTTATTCTCCAGACGATGGTAGAGAACTAGGATTGCAAGGAATGATTAATGATATGGTTCAACGCTGTGATTTCCCAACTGGTGAAAAAATTAATTTTAATGTTGATGATTTAAAACAAAAAAACGATTCACAATTATCGGTTGCAATTTCTGCTGCTGAAAATTTTTCTGAAAAACATGCTGCGTTTATTTCCGAAGTAAAAGAAGAAGCTTTAAAATCTAAAGTTCCTGTTTTAGGAATTACAGGAACTGGCGGCTCAGGAAAATCATCTTCTATTGATGAAATTGTTAGACGATATTTGCAAGATTTTAAAAATAAAACAATTGCAATTGTATCCGTTGACCCGTCAAAACGCAGAACTGGAGGTGCTTTATTAGGTGATAGAATTAGAATGAATTCCATCAACACCAATCGTGTTTACATGCGTTCATTAGCTACTCGGCAATCAAATTTAGCTTTATCAAAGCATATTAATGATGCGCTTAATATTTTAAAAGTTGCCAATTTTGACCTCATCATTTTAGAAACTTCTGGTATCGGACAAAGTGATACAGAAATACTCGACCATTCTGATGTTTCCCTCTATATTATGACTCCCGAATATGGTGCCGCTACTCAATTGGAAAAAATTGATATGATTGATTTCGCAGATATCATTGCGATTAATAAATTCGATAAACGTGGCGCAGAAGATGCCTTGCGTGATGTAAAAAAACAATACCAACGCAATCATAATTTATGGGAAACCGATGTTAATACCATGCCAGTTTATGGCACTATTGCTTCGCAATTTAACGACCCAGGAACCAATCAATTATACGAAGCTATTATTGAAAAAATAAACGCCAAAACCGAAGCTTCGTTTAAAAGTTCTTTTAAAACTACCAATGAAAAAAGCAGTAAACAAATTGTAATTCCACCAAGTAGAGTTCGGTATTTATCTGAGATTAGCGAAGACAATAAAAACTATGCTAATTATTGCAAAAAGGAACGGGCTATTGCTCAAAAATTATTTGGTATTTATCAAACCATTTGCTCTGTTTTAAATGTCACATCGAGCGTAGTCGAAATGTCTTTTATTGGAAAACAAGGACTTAATCACGATGAGATTCTGAAACAAGTTCAGAATGACGAATTACCATTTATAAAACTACTTTTTGCTCAATTCGACAAAGTAAAACTAAATCTAGATCCACATAACTGGGAAACAATTTATAATTGGGAAAGTATTAAGAAAAAATACAAAAACCCAATCTTTAGTTTCAAGGTTAGAGATAAAGGAATTAAGATTGAAACCCATTCGAAATCATTATCTAATTTAGATATTCCAAAAATTTCTACTCCAAAATATGAAGCATGGGGCGATATTTTATATTGGACACTACAAGAAAACGTTCCTGGCGAGTTCCCTTACACTGCTGGAATTTACCCATTTAAACGTCAAGGCGAAGACCCAACGCGTATGTTTGCAGGTGAAGGCGGCCCAGAAAGAACCAATAGACGTTTTCATTATGTGAGTCAAGATATGCCAGCAAAAAGACTTTCTACCGCATTTGATAGTGTAACATTATACGGTAACGACCCACATATGCGCCCTGATATTTATGGGAAAATTGGAAATGCTGGAGTTTCTATTTGTTGTTTAGATGATGCCAAAAAATTGTATTCTGGTTTTGAATTAACCAATCCAATGACTTCGGTTTCGATGACCATTAATGGACCTGCACCAATGTTACTTGGGTTTTTTATGAACGCAGCTATTGATCAAGAATGTGAAAAATATATTCATAAAAACGGTTTAGAAAAAGAAGTTGAAAAGAAAATCAACGAAATATATACCTCTAAAAAAACGGAGCGACCAACCTATCAAGGTAAATTACCAACTGGAAATGATGGTTTAGGATTATTTTTACTTGGGGTAACTGGTGATTTAGTGTTACCGAAAGAGGTTTACAGAAAAATTAAATTCGAAACGATTTCAAAAGTTAGAGGAACGGTACAAGCTGATATTTTAAAAGAAGATCAGGCACAAAATACCTGTATTTTTTCTACCGAATTCGCTTTGCGATTAATGGGAGATGTACAAGAATATTTCATCGAAAATAACATTCGTAATTTTTATTCGGTTTCTATTTCTGGGTATCATATTGCAGAAGCGGGTGCAAATCCGATTTCACAATTGGCATTTACATTGGCGAATGGCTTTACGTATGTTGAGTATTATTTAAGTCGCGGGATGGATATTAATAAGTTCGGTCCAAACCTTTCTTTTTTCTTTTCAAATGGAATTGATCCAGAATATGCAGTTATTGGTAGAGTAGCTCGGAAAATTTGGGCAAAAGCCATGAAAAACAAATATGATGCAAACCCAAGAGCACAAATGTTAAAATATCATATTCAAACTTCAGGCAGAAGTTTACATGCGCAGGAAATTGATTTTAATGATATTAGAACAAGCCTTCAAGCCTTGTATGCAATTTATGATAATTGTAACTCGTTGCACACCAATGCGTATGATGAAGCTATTACAACTCCTACTGAAGAAAGTGTTAGGCGTGCCATGGCAATTCAATTAATTATCAATAAAGAATTAGGATTAACAAAAAATGAAAACCCAATTCAAGGCGCTTTTATTATTGAAGAGTTAACCGATTTGGTTGAAGAGGCAGTTTTACTAGAGTTCGATAGAATTACCGAACGTGGCGGTGTTTTGGGAGCGATGGAAACAATGTATCAACGCAGTAAAATTCAAGAAGAAAGTTTGTATTACGAAACATTGAAACATACAGGAGAGTTTCCAATTATTGGTGTAAATACATTTTTAAGCAGTAAAGGTTCACCAACGGTTATTCCTGGAGAAGTAATTCGTGCTACAGAAGAAGAGAAGAAATATCAAATAAAAGTGATTGATAATTTACATAAAACTCATAAAAATGTTGTTGCTGAACAACTGAAATTATTGCAAGAGAAATCAATTCAGAATGGAAATATTTTTGAAGCATTAATGGAGGCAACCAAAGTCTGTTCATTAGGTCAAATAACAAATGCTTTGTTTAATGTTGGCGGACAATATCGTAGGAATATGTAAAACAGAGAACCCAAAACTGTTTTGGAGTGAATCGCTTACACTGAGCGTAGCTGAAGTGTAGCTGAAAAAAAATATTCGATTATTAATGCATCTTTTTTGTAATTTATACGTCTACTATACGAACTTAAAAAAGAATCATTATGAAAAATACAGATTGTACTTGTAATTGTGATGGATGCAAAGGCGGAAACTGCACAAATTGTACTTGTGAAAATTGTACCTGCTCTAATTGTAATTGTTAATCTTAAATTTGTCATTCTGAACAAAGTAAAGAATCTTAATCATCAGTTAGATTCTTCGTTTTACTCAGAATGACATTCAATTAAATTTATAGAATGACCACTAACGAAGTTTGGAAATTATACTCAAAAGATGTGAACTACTTTATTTTAAGTAAAGTAAAAGATCAATCTATTGCTGATGATTTGGTACAAGAAACTTTTTTAAAGGTTCACACAAAATTGCACACGCTTAATGACTTAGATAAAATAAAATCGTGGACTTTATCTATTGCTCGAAACACCATATTTGATTATTTTAAATCAATCAACAACACACATAATTTCAATACTATTGAATTAATAGCTGAAGATTATGAACCTGAGCATACTGAAATGGATTGTTTGATAAATCATATTTTAAATCTAGATAAAAAATATCAAACACCCCTTTTTCTTTCTGATATTAAAGGTGTAAAACAAGCTATTATTGCAAAACAACTAGACTTACCTTTGCCAACTATAAAATCAAGAATCCAACGTGCACGTAAAAAAGTTGCAGAAGGATATATGGATTGCTGTGGATACACCTTGAATGAAAAAGGCATTTTAGTAGGCGAAGTGCAACAGCTAGATGATTGCAAAATCTGCAACTAATAAAACAATACCTTTAACCAAAATTAAATTTAAGATGAAAAAAATAATTTTTATATTTTTAATTTCCGCTTCTATTATTGGCTGTACACAAGAGAAATCATTCAATCATACTGAAGATATAGAACAATTTCAATACAAAATGAATGTGGAATTTTCTGATAAAAAAACAACTCCACTGAAAAAGAAAGATTTCAAGAAATTTAAAGAACTTGCTTTTTTTACTATTGATGAAGTTTATAAAATAACTGCAAACTTTGAAAGAACTCCGAATGAACCCATCTTTGAAATGCCAACAACCACAGAAAGGTTACCATTATACACTCAATTTGGAATAGCCACATTTACCTTTAACGGAAAAGAGGTTTCTCTTCGAATTTATCAAAATCAAAAATTAGTATTAGATCTGGAATACAAAGATCATCTCTTCATTCCTTTTAATGATTTAACCAATGGAAATGAAACCTATGAAGGAGGAAGATATATTGATTTAGAAAAACCTAAAGGAAATACAATCGTAATTGATTTTAACAAAGCGTACAATCCGTATTGTGCTTATAACGAGAAGTATTCTTGTCCGATTCCTCCAATAGAAAATGATATGCAAATTGAAATTAAAGCAGGAGTTTTAGCGTTTGATAAACATTAAGCTACAAACCTCACCAAATACATTCCTAAAAAAACAGCCAAAAACCCAACCACAAAACTAGCGATTGTATAAAGTGCAAAACTCATAAAGTCTCCTGTTTTTAGAAGCACATGATTCTCATAAGCAAAGGTTGAAAAAGTAGTAAAACCGCCACAAAAACCTGTTGCAAGTAGTAATGTATGGTTTTCAGTTAACGCTTCATTTTCTACAGCAAAACCGAGGACTAAGCCAATTAATAAACTCCCTAAAACATTTGCAATAAAAGTACCTAAAGGGATTCCTTCTGATGGGCTATTTAGTATTTTACTCAATAAATAACGAGCAACGCTACCTACTCCTCCACCAACAAATACTAATAATGCTTGTTTCATATTACTTAATTGTTTTTAGCGTCTGTCTCGATAATTATCGGGGTTATATCGAAAACCCTATTTTAAAAAGCACTTCGACAAGTTCAGTGTGACAACCTAAATTATTAATTAAAAGTTAAGGTTTAAAATCATCAGCATCAATCCAATTCCATTTCCCAGTAACTGTACCTTTATTCAGTGTAATAATTCCAGGGTTTGCTCTAATAATTGTTTTTAACACCGTAGCATCAACAAATAACCATTCGAAATTTAGTTTAGAACTTGTGTTTAATTCAATTAAATCATCAATATAAGAAGCGGATAATCCATAAACAGTATATCCTTTTTCTATAGCCAAATCCGTAGTTTCTTTTATTTGTGCAAAACCATTAACATCCGCAATATCTAAATCATAAACAACCACAAAAAGCACTTTTTCTTGGCTTAATAATTCATCCGTCAAATCATCACCGTCATTTGTTTCTAAATAAAAATCGTGCACTTTTGGCAAGCCATCAACTGCAATTTCTGTCATTCCTTGTTGAATGTTTTTACCAACTGCATACGGTCTAAAATCAATTATTGGTAAATGCATCAATACATGATACGTGATATACATAAACACCATTAACGAACCCAAAGAAATCCATTTTAAGGCATTATTATTTAGTAGTGATTTAATATGTTTATTTGCATAAATTAAGAATCCAATTAACACAATTAATAATACATTTTTATTAAATGTCTCCCAGGGTGTTAATTTGATAGCATCTCCAAAACAACCACAGTCTGTTACTTTATTGTAATAAGCAGAGTACCAGGTTAAAAACAAAAACATTAAGGTAATTAGGAATAAACTCCATGTTGTTAATTTTGGTTTAAAACCGATGAGAAGCATTACACCTAGCATTATTTCAACAAGAAT
The DNA here is from genome assembly GCA_964619615.1 of uncultured Lutibacter sp. GTDB lineage: Bacteria > Bacteroidota > Bacteroidia > Flavobacteriales > Flavobacteriaceae > Urechidicola. Next base: position 12,197 of record CAZUFO010000060.1, read on the forward strand.
TAATACAATTGAAAATGGTAATGCATACGGAATTAAAAACTCCATATTCAATACATCTTCACTAAAATATTCTTGAAATTTATACGCAGAACCTAACGGATCTACCAATTTTACAAATCCTGAAAAAAGGAATGTTGCTGCTACAAAAAGGCGTACGATTAAAGTTAATAGCTTCATATTTGTATTTTAAATTATTTTAAGGTTATTTTTTTATTCTTGTACAATTCCTGCGAAAGCAGGAATAACATTTATTACTTTAAATTTCATTTAAATGAATCAAAGCAAAAATCGCATAATTTATCATGTCTTGATAATTTGCATCTAACCCTTCAGATACAATTGTTTTTCCTTTATTATTTTCTATTTGTTTTACTCTTAATAATTTTTGTAAAATCAAATCGGTTAACGAGCTAACACGCATTTCTCTCCAAGCTTCCCCATAATCATGGTTCTTATTCTCCATTAAAGATTTGGTCTCTTCGATATGCTTATCATATAATTTTATTGATTGATTCAAATTAAAATCCGGATATCTCCCAACACCTTTTTCTAATTGAATTAACGCCATTAAACAATAATTAATAATTCCAATAAATTCAGAAACCTCACCCTCCTCAACCTTTCTTACTTCATTTTCTTGAAGCATTCTAATACGTTGTGCTTTGATAAAAATTTGGTCTGTTAAAGACGGAAGTCTTAAAATTCTCCATGCGCTGCCATAATCTTTCATTTTATTGATAAACAACGATCGACATTTTTCAATTACATCGTCATATTGTTTAGAGGTATTCTGCATATAAATTATTTATTTTTGCGTAAATTTCGGATAAATATAACGAATTAAAAAATTTAGTTTACAATAGTGAAAAAAATAGCAGTTTTTTGTGGAGCAAGTATTGGTTTTAATACAGTTTATAGAGAAGCACTTTATATAAATTAAAAAAAATACACATATAAACAAATCAACAATAAAAAAATGACTATAAACTGCAACGGAAAATTAATAGATGTTTCAATTCCTAAA
>CAZUFO010000061.1:0-13137 GCA_964619615.1 uncultured Lutibacter sp.
CCATTTGTGTCATTAGGAGAAAATAGTGTGGTTGAAAATTCAACAATTAAAAATTCTTTGATTCAAACAAACGTTCAAATTAATAATGCAAAATTAGACAATGCAATGATTGGTCATAACGCTAAATATAATGGTGATTTTACTTCTGTAAGTATAGGAGATTACTCAGAATTGATATAAAGCATGAAGATAAGAAGCGCAAATATTATACTAACGTTAGCATTATTTTGCACTTATTTTTTGTCGTTTTCTCAAAATGACGAATGGTTTTCCTTATTAAAAAGTTCGGATGATGATGTTATAAAAATTGAAAATCATTATTATGAAGCCTTAAAATATAAAGCGATTGGAAATTATACTCGAGCAATTACAGAATTGGAGAAGTGTCAACAATTACTTTTGACTGATGAACCTTCGGTTGATTTCGAGTTTTCTAAAAATTATTTTTTTTTAACCAAATACAATGAGGCAGCTTTATATATTGAGAAGTCATTAAAAGAGGAATCAACAAATTATTGGTATTTAGAGCAGGCTAAAAAAGTGTATCTGAAGCAATATAATTATCCTAGAGCAATTGAAATTCAGCGGCAAATCATTGAACTAAAACCTGAAAAAAAGGAAGATTTAGTGTTGATTTATTTGCTTTCGAACAATAAAGATAGCGCTCAAAATTTGATAGATGAATTAAATTCAAAAGGAATTACTTCTAGAAAACTAAGAAACTATCAAAAATCACTGATAAATTATAGAAACCGAAATGCAGTACAAAAAGTTGTGGTCACCAAAAAATTATCGATTGATGAGTTAAAAAAATCTTTTGAAACTGAAAAGCAATTTGATGTTTTAAAAGAAATTTTACAGTACGAATATTCAAACGAAAACCAAAAAGAACTAGCGCAATTTAGCGAGGAAGGAATGGAATTATTTCCAGCGCAACCATTCGTTTATTTAATGAAAGGGAAATCATTATTCTTTTATAAAAAATATAACGATGCAATTGACGTTTTAAATAGTGGAATTGATTTTATTGTGGATGATAAATTGTTAGAAGCTGCTTTTTATGAGCAATTAGCAAAAAATTATGATGCTTTAAATCAAACAAAAAAAGCAGTAGAAAGCAGAGAGAAATCAACCCAATTAAAACAGCCTTAAAAATAAAATGATAAAAAAAACCCTATATTTTATAACATTCATTTTTGTTTTTGCTTCCTGTAAATCTACAAAAACGGCTTCTAGTTCAACCGTTATTTCCATGTCTTCAAAAAAAATAGTGAAGCATCATTATGAAACTGAATTTGATAAAACAACAATTACCGCTAGTATAAAAGCACGTTATAGCGATGCAAATAGAAGTCAGGTTATTTCAATAAAATTAAGAATGCAAAAAGACTCTGCTATTTGGATGAGTGGACGATTTTTAGGAATCCCGATGGCTAAAATTTTAATTACACCAACAAAAGTGAGTTTTTATGAGAAATTAGGAAAGACTTATTTTGAAGGAGATTTTGATTTGCTAAGTAACTTTTTAGGCACTGAGGTAGATTATGAAATAGTGCAAAACCTTTTATTAGGACAAGCAATATTAGATTTGAAAAATCAAAAAATGAATGTTGATGTAGTTGATAATTCCTACAAATTAGAACTAAAGAAACAACAAAAACTATTTGATTTATTGTTTTGGATAAACCCATCTAATTTTAAAATTAATAAGCAAGAAGTTCGCCAACCTCAATTGCAAAAAAAGATGACTGTGAGTTATGAGTATCAAAAAGTGTTAAATGAAAATTTTCCAAAAACAATTGATATTATGGCGATAGATAAAGTAGGTCGTGTGTTTATAGAACTAGAATATAAAACTGTTGAATTTGATAAAAATGTTAGTTTCCCATTTAAAATCCCTCAAGGATATAAAGAAATACGATTGAATGAATAAGATTAACATTTATACTGTTTTCTGTCTTTTGTTTTTGAGCACTATTTCTTTTGCTCAAGAATCAAGACAGCAGTTAGAAACAAAACGGAAAGAAATTCAGGCAGAAAAGGAGAAAATCAACAGCTTGCTTTCTCAAGCGATTTCTGATGAGAAAAGTTATTTAAGTCAGTTGAATGAAATCAATTTAAAAATTGACATTCAGCAAAAATTAATCAATGCTTTTAAGGCTGAGTCGAACGCGTTGAATAAAGAAATAAGGGTCAATCAAAAGGAAATTAATTCTTTAAAAACAGCGTTGAAAAAATTAAAAGACGATTATGGTGATATGATTTACAAGTCGTATAAAAGTAAATCACAACAAAGCAGATTCATGTTTATCCTCTCTTCTCAAAATTTTCAACAAGCCTATAAAAGATTGCAGTATATGAAACAATATACTGCTTTTAGAAAAGCGCAGGGAGCACAGATTATTGAAAAATCGAATGCTTTAGAAGAATTAAATGGCGTCCTTCAAATTAAAAAACAACAGCAAGAAGAATTATCTAAGAAAAGTAAAAAAGAGCAAAATAAACTTGGAGAAGAGAAGAAGATTCAAGAAGAAATAATTTCAAAAATAAAAAAACAAGAACGTAAATATAAAGCCGAACTAAAAAAGAATCAAAAGGAACAGCGGAAAATTAACGGTAAAATAGAGAAGATTATCCGCAATGAAATTGCAAAGGCAAACAAAAAAACTGGCAAAAAATCATCAGGGTTTGTTTTAACTGCTGAAGCAAAAATATTAGCCGTTAAATTTGAAGAAAATAAAGGAAAATTACCTTGGCCGGTTGAGCGAGGATTAGTTTCAACTCGATTCGGAAAGCAACGCCATCCGGTTTATCGAGATAATTTTATTCAAAGTAATGGAGTTCGGGTTACTACTGAAAAAGGGAGCAATGCTCGTGCTGTTTTTGATGGAACTGTGATGTTGATTCAAAAAACATCGGGGAATAAAAAAGCAGTTTATGTACAGCACGGAAACTATATTACACTGTACAATAACTTAGAAAGTGTGCTGGTAAAAAAAGGAGACAAAGTCTCTACGAAGCAAATTTTAGGTAAAATTTACACAGATAAAATAACTAATAAAACGATTTTGAAATTCCAGATTTGGAAAAACACGACCCCAATAAATCCAGCCTCTTGGGTTTATAAAATGTAGTTAATTGAGTAGCGTTAATGATTGTAAATTTATGATTGCAAAGAAGAAGATTAACTTATCGGATTTTGAGGATATTATTACAGAAAACAAGGCTGTTTTAACGCATTATATTCGCAATTATAATACTGAAATTGGCAATCATTATAAAGAAGATTCACTTCAAGTTGTAAAACAATTTCTTGCTCAAGAAAATTTATCTGAGCCTAATGTAAACCTCGTTTTTGAAGAATTACAATCAGAAAAAAAAGAAAGTAACTTTCCTAGTTCAGAAAAGTCGTCATTTCAATTCATCGATTTATTTGCTGGTATTGGAGGGTTTAGAATGGCACTGCAAAACTTAGGAGGCGCATGTGTTTTTACTTCTGAATGGGATAAAGAAGCCAAGAAAGCCTATTGTACTAATTATGGAGAGTATCCATTTGGAGATATTACTAAACCGGAAGTGAAGGGTTATATTCCTTCAAATTTTGATGTATTATGTGCCGGTTTTCCGTGCCAACCTTTTTCAAAAGGCGGATTTAGAAATGGATTTGAAGATACCAGAGGCACCTTATTTTTTGACCTCTGTGAGATTATAAAAAAGCACCAACCTAAATTTTTGTTTTTAGAAAACGTTGCTAATTTGGTATCGCATAATAAAGGAAACACTTACAGCACCATTTTAAATAGTTTGGATGAGTTGGGTTATTATTTTCCTGATGAACCGTTGATATTATCTCCAGATAAATTTGGAGTGCCAATTTTGAGGCCGCGAATTTATATTCCTTGTGTTCGTAAAGATATTGCCAAAGGAAAAGTTTCGAAAATTAAAAAGTTTAAAGCAGCAATTGAAAAACAATTTGTTTCAGAAATTGAATCTATTGATAAAATTTTAGACGCTACACTTCCTCCAAATTTAAGCGATTATGAAGAGCGTGTTTTAACAATGTGGGATGAATTCTATCAAGGAATAGATTTGAAAATAATCGGCTTCCCAATTTGGATGGAATTTTTTAAACATGAGGGAAACTTGGATGAGTTCCCACTTTGGAAAGCGAAATTTATTCAAAAAAACATTGATTTATATGCTAGAAATAAAGAATTTATAGATGTTTGGTTGATGAAACACAATAATCTGGATTGGTGTATAAAAACACATAGAAAAATGGAATGGCAAGCGGGCAAAGATTGCGCTTCTGTTTTTGAAGGGATTATTCAGTTTAGACCATCAGGAGTTAGAATAAAAAGGCCAAACAAGTTTTCTACATTAGTTGCCATGAATCATCAGCAAATTATCGGAAAATATCGCAGAAGAATATCGATTAATGAGTCTAAACTACTACAGTCATTTCCTGAAAATTATGAATTGTCTAAAACCAACGGTATTGCATTAAAACAATTGGGAAATTCAGTAAACGTAAAAGTTGTTCAAACCATTTTTGACGTAGTTTTAAAAACCTTTGGATGATTGAGTTATTAAGAAACAAACCCATTATTATCAATGTTGATTTAGACGGAATATTGAGCGGTTTGCTTCTTAAGAAATACTTGAATTGTGAGGTAGTCGGTTTTACAAATAGTGCAGCGTTTGTCTGGTTTAATGAATCGTTAAATATTGCCTATTCCGATGTTTGTTTTGTAGATATTTTTATTGCAAATCCAGCTGTTATTTGTATTGATCAACATATTATTTCAGTAAACAAAGAGCATTTTGAGAAACTGAAGTTAAATTCGAATAAAATAAATCCAAACTTATTAAACCCAAGATTTCATCTTCCAAATAGTTCCTATCGAAAAAAATATCCGTTCGGAACCGTACATTTTATCATTGCATTATTAGAAAAAGAAGGAGTTGATTTGAGTGATTTGGAGTTACATAATTCATTAAACGGAATCAGTTTTATGGATGCGCTTTTACGAGCCGATGACACTATGAAAACGACAGTTGATAGCAACTATGAAAAAAATGCTTCTGAATGGTGGAGCTGGTTGAAGGAGTTTTCAGATGAAGGAAAAACTATTTCAATATTGAAAAATTACTTAGATACTTTGACTCCTAAAAACGCATCAAGTATTAAAGAAAATATAGGGGAAGTTTTAACCAATAAACCTTTTTATTGTGATACTACAGATGGAGGAATGTCAAATATAACTGCTGATGGATTTCTGACAAAAAACTCAAAAAACTACTTTCAATTTCTTGCTGATTTATCAAATATAGAAGTGTTTGATTTGAAAGCTAGTTACAAAAAATACAAAGGAAATTCTGAACGAATGGATTTGAATAAAACTCAAACCAAAGAATTAATAACTTCCAATACAATTAATAATAAAAGAGTGTTTTCTTATGCCTTTGTAAAAAGCAATCAAAAGAAAGAAAATTTTAGTGTTACTTTTTATCAAACAGCGCTTTCAACTCGGTAGCTTCATCTGGTTTTATTCTTCCAGACAACAATAAACTCAATTGTTTTCTTCTTAAAGCGCCATCAAAACGGACTTTTTCCAAATCAGTTTCTGGAATAATTGCAGGAACTTTAACTGGAGAACCTGTTCTGTCAACAGCCACAAATGTATAAATTCCTTCATTTACTTTGGTGCGCTCACCCGTTTCACGGTCTTCAATCCAAACATCAGCATAAATTTCCATAGAAGATTTAAACGCTCTTGAAACCTTAGATTCTACCAAAACAACACTTCCAACAGGCACCGCTTTTCTAAACACCACATGGTTTACAGAAGCAGTTACTACAATTCTTCTTGAATGTCGTTGTGCAGAAATACTACAAGCTCTGTCCATACGTGCTAATAATTCTCCGCCAAAAAGGTTGTTTAAAGCGTTGGTTTCACCAGGTAAAACCATATCGGTTAAAACTGTTAATGAGTCCTTTGGGTTTTTTGCTTCCATCAATTATTTTTTTGCAAAGATAAATGGAATTAAAGTAATTGATGTGAGAAGATGGAAATAATTTTTGTCATTCCTGTGAAGGTAGGAGCCTAAACTCAAAGCAATAATATAGATTCCTGCCTTCGCAGGAATGATATTCAACTGTAATTAAAAAAAAGGATAGAAATTAAACTAAATTTTAGAATTCTTGAACCAATAACCAAGCATCAGAAGATACATTGCTTTTTATGGCTCTTAGGTTTTTCAAGGCATCGGTTTTAGAATTGTAACTTGAATATACAACTTGTGTTAATCCCCATTTATTAACATTTAATATTTGAGCATCGTACCCTTTTTCAACTAATTGGTTTACTTTTTTATCAGCGTTTGCTACCTCTCTAAAAGCACCTGCAATAATGTGATAATTTTGCACTTCTTTAGTTACGTTTAAAGTAATTATAGGCAAGGGATTTTCAATTACAAAAGTTGCTTGTTGAATTTGTTGTTCCACTGCTTTTTGTTGTAGTTGTTCTGCGGCAATTTGTTGTTGATATTGGTTCACATTGTAGGTGTTCCAACCAAAACTCCCCAAGGCAAAAATAATGGCAGCAGATGCAGCATATTTTAAGAAAACGGGTGTTTTCCTTTTTTCAATAACTAACGGAATAACGGTTTTTAATTCTGCTGCTTTCGCTAAATATTCTTGACGCTTTACAGCAGGTGAATTAAACGTGTTTAAACCGAAAGAGCTGGTTAAATAGTTTTCAGAAGTTGAAGGTTCAAATAATAATTTACCTTCTTTATTTAAAGAAAGAGTGCCGATTTTTGAGAGCTCAACAACCTCATTTTTAAGATTTTGATTCCAAGTATCAACTTCTTTTTTAATGATTGAAACAGCATCAGAAAAAGTAATCTTTTCAACAGAAGCAATATAATTTGCTAATAAACCATCATTATTTTTTAGGTGACTGTTAAAAGAAATTTGTTTTGAAGGAGGATAAAATGTGTGTGTTAAAGGATTCACCTTTGCCGAAATTTCATTGGTAATAAAACCGCCAAATTCAGGTACTATTACGCATTCATATCTGTATAATAAATCGCTGATGTATGTTGCTAATCTCATTAAAACAAATATATATAAAAGATCTAGTTGCTTTTAAATTTTACAGAAATTTTATTAACAATTCTTTTGTATATTGATAGTCAATTTTTTATAAATGCTAGAAGAAGAATTATTGGCTGTTTTGGCTTTGCAAAAAGCCAATGGGATAGGTGATATTATTGCCAAAAAGTTAATTGCACATTGCGGAAGTGCTCAGAATGTATTTTCTGAAAAGAAAAGTGCGGTTGAAAAAATAAATGGGATTGGTTCTTATACAATTAAAAATTTATTTGACTCTAAAATTCATAAACTAGCAGAGAAAGAATTGAATCACATTATAAAAAACAACGTTAAATATGCTTATTTTCAGAGCAAAACATATCCTGAGAAATTAAAGCATTGTATTGATGCACCAATCTTACTATTTTATGATGGAAACATCAATCTTCAAAATCAACCAATTATTAGTATTGTAGGAACACGAAAAATGACTTTGTATGGTCGTGATTTCATCAATAATTTAATAGAAGCAATTGTACCGTTTAATCCAATAATTGTAAGTGGTTTTGCCTACGGAGTTGATATTGCTGCTCAAATATCAGCAATAAAAAATGGTTTACAAACCATTGGAGTTTTGGCACATGGATTTGATCAAATCTATCCTAAGACACATAAGAAATATATCAATCAAGTAAACGAGAACGGTGGATTTTATACTGAATTTTGGCATGATGAGGTTCCGCTTAGAGAAAATTTTTTAAAACGAAATAGGATTGTCGCTGGAATTTCAGAGGCTACAATTATTATTGAATCTGCAGCAAAAGGAGGCTCGTTGGTAACCGCAGATATTGCAAATTCTTATAGTAGAGATGTGTTTGCAGTTCCTGGAAAAACTATAGATATTTTAAGTAGTGGTTGCAACGATTTAATTAAAAGAAATAAGGCTGGAATATTAACGTCCCCTCAAGATCTAATTGACAATTTAAATTGGGAACTAGAATCTAAAAAAACAAATGCGATTCAAAAACAATTGTTTATAGATTTGTTGCCAGAGGAACAATTGATTTATGATTACCTCTTAAAAAACGGAAAACAACATATGGATGCAATTGCCATAGATTGTAAGGTGCCAGTTTATAAACTCGCCTCATTATTATTTAATTTAGAAATGAAAGGAGTAACAAGACCTTTACAGGGTAAACTTTTTGAAGCTATTTAACTTTTATCCTTATTTTTACAGAAATTAATAAATTTGAGTTGCCAAATGATGGTTGCTTAGCGGTTCCGATAATTATCGGAACGAAGCAAGGCTAAGTGAAGTAAAAGTAATTCAAATTTTAATCGTTGTTTTTTATGTCTGAAGATCAAAAATTAATGTCTCAAAAAAAGCCAGCTTTTCCAGTTACGGATAAGTTGAATAAGTATTTGGTAGAGCACAGTAGGAATATAAAAATTCCTATTTTTTATGATGATCTACTTCGGTTTCAAGGCTCAATTGTAGTGTATGATAAAAATGATGAAGATACACTTTGGGTACGCACCTATTATTCTGATTCCGAACGGGAAGAGATAGATTTGAGTTTAAAAAAAGTGTATACTATTTTGCACTCCAATGGAAATGAGGCGATTATTAAGTATTTAAATGTTGATGCTGTTGACTATTGCACCTTTGGAAATTCAAAACCATTTCGAATAAAAGTCCGTAATATTTTAAATGATAATTACACTTATTTTTATATAAAAAAGACAGATGCATCTCGAATTTACGGGTTGGAGTTAGAACATATCTTATCGCCCTATAACTTAAATTTTTTAGTATATAAAGACACCCTAATTGAAGAGCATATTGCAGGTATTGCAGGTGATGTTTTTATAAAAGAAATGTTACCGAAATGCACCGAGCCTGAAAAAGCGCAAATAGCCAAAGAGTTTGTAAAGTTTAATGAACGCTGTATGATTCGTTTGTTGGGTGATATGCGCTCTTATAATTATGTAATTATGCCCGTACATGATTTTGATCAAGTGGTGTACAAGATTAGAGCGATTGATTTTGATCAACAAAGTTTTGAAGGGAAATTTAGGGTGTATTCTCCGCAATTTTTTAAAGAAAATTTTGACATGGTAGCATTGGTCGTAGATAAATTACAAAAAAGTTCGATTGACCAATACAAATTAGAAGAACGCTCTATTGTTGCAAAACGGATTTTAAGTTCAGGAAATAGAATTAATCATTTGGTAGATTGCATGAAAGAAGATACAATTTCTCCGCAAAAAAACATTGAATTATTACGGCATCAAATTTTTAGATATACTAAAGACCTTCGGTTTAAAAAGTGCATTAATATGGGCGAAATTTTAGAATCGGCAGTAGATTTTGTGAAACGTAATTATGAGAGTGTAATTTAATTTTTCTTCAATAGTACACTCTCAATAACAACTGTTCCTAAGATTAAACTTCCGCCTATTGCGATCCTATAATTAGATACTCTTTAAAACTACCCCATTCCTAATAATATCCTTTTATAAACTACCCATTTATTATTTTCTTTTTTATAAATTGTTACAGATGCAGTTCCTCCATCTTTTAAAACATTTCCAAAATAGTTAGTTATCATTGCATATTTTTTGCTTTCTGAAAAAATGGGTTTTGATAAAACTATTAATTTTTTTGTGCTATTTAAAACATAATTTTGATTCTTTTTTTCTGAATCAATTATTTCAATATTAGAATCATTTACTATATCAAGTTGTTTATATTCAATAACTTCTTCAATATAAATTTTGTTTTTAGAAAAGATAATTTTACTCTTTTCTAATTCGCTAAATTCTAATCTATCAATGCTTAAGCCAGCGGCAGAGTTATTTAGTTTTCTTTCTAATAAAAAATCCTTATAATGGCCTGAATTCATCAAGTAATTAATTTCTTGATTAATTATTTGATACGAATCTTCTTTTAATTGTTTATTAAACTTTTGTACACTGCAAGAACTAAAACCTAATAAAAAAATTAGGCTAATTACAAGGTGCTGATGCGTTTGGCGCTTGACCCTTTGGTAATATTTGGTTTTCCTTTTCATTATTAATCTAATGATTCTCCAATTACTCTATCTAAACGCCATTCATTATTTTTCTTTATATAGATACCAGACCTTCCAAAGCCATTAAGTTGATAAATTCCGACAACACATAAACTATGATTAAGGTTAAAGATAGGTTTTGACAATTCAAAAACATCCGTTCTACCTAAATGTAAAACATTTTTATACGTTTGATATATAGTATCTCCTTTCTTTAAAATAGATGGAGTGGCATATTGATAAACACTTTTATTTTTTATTTTTTTAAAATCTATCACTCCAGAATATTGTGATTGCTTTGCCATGTATTCAATATCTTTTTTAGTGAGATTATAAATAGTAAAATATTCAGATAATGTGTTTTCAAGCATAAACTCCAACCCTATTGTTTTTAATTCTTTTTCCATAAATATCGAATCCGAATTAACCAGAGTAACAATTTCATTTTCAATGATAAAATCAATAACATGATAATGGTCTCTACTTAAAGTTGATTTATAACTACTACAAGAAAGAATTAATAAAAGTATAATACAATTAATTACATGGACTATTTTGACTTGGACTAGTTCCTTTAGGCTCTGTTTCATATGTGTTTCCATTTGGATGAGGATAAGTGAATGAGGAATTTGTGTTTTCTGATGCAAGCAAATTATTTATTAATAAATATGCTGGATTTATATTATCTTTATTGTTTACTGCATCTAAAGGGTTAAGATACTTGGGGTAAAGGGTTTTAAATGCTTGAGTCCCCATTAACCCTCCCCAAGACAAATCTTTATAATAATCAAAACTTAGATTATAGCCTTGGGAACCTCCATAAGTAGATAAACTAGACGCTATATCATCAACTAAACTGGATATAATTTCATGTTGAGTTCTTCCCAATCCGCTAGGTTTAGTTTGTAAATATAAGCCATAGGCATCTATTAAGTCAAAATATTCTTTATTGTCTGATTCAAGTAAGTTACTTTCATGCATATAAACTAAAACCGCATGTAATGCTTCATGAATTGTTGTCTTTGCAATTGCTAAATCTGTTGCAGATTCTAAGTAAGACTCTCTAAAATAAATTGAAGTATTGCAACCACCATTATTATTACAAGTCATAACGGGAAAAGTAGTTGCATTACCTTTACTATTTAAAGAAGCCATTTTTATATCATCTGCACTATAAAATACAAGATTATTCTGGTCGTTTGCCTCAAAAACATCTAAAATAATTTGTGTTAATGGAGAACAAACACCAATAGCTTCAGAAATTACATTTGCATGGCAAGGATAATCATCATTTAACTTCTTTTTAATAATAATTTCTAAAGTATAATCCACATCATCTTTGTTTATTAAAGCATCAAGAGCTAAAGTCGCAAAGTTTTCTGCTTCAAAAGAAAATTCATTTACACTAAGATATTGGTAAATATGTATTTGGCTGTTAATATTATCATTATGAACCAACCAAGATTTAGATTCTGGTTCAAGACCTTTTACAAAGTTCAAATATTGCTGTTCTTCAAGTGAAATTGATGCCACTGTTGGAGAATTAGGATCACTTCCTGCATCACCTTGTGTTGTATTATTAGAACTACAGTCTTTACATGTGCTTGAATTACTTGAATCTGTATTGGTCGATGTAGAAGAACCTCCACTACATGATCCATTATATATAACAAGTGGGAAGTTAGCTGTTTCCGATAGGTAACCTGACTCACAAGTGATATGTATTGCCTCTTCATTACAACAAGTGCATCTAATCTTAACACCTTCAACCATATTAATAGTATACCCACATATGGTTTCTTTAGAATATAAATCACTTAACACTGATATATCAACTATATTTTCATCTACTTCAATAAAATCAACATCATAAGGAAAATCTCCTTTAATAGTATTATCATACGTATATTTATAAATATAAAAATGATAAATACTATCGTTAGGAAAATCTATTACAAAATTTTCAAAGGTTGAACTACTATCTGTAGGGGTCTCAATTTTAAAAGTGTAAGCGGTAGTTGAATCTGTTGAAACTTCCAAAATGTTTTCTGTTAATATTGTAAATCCTCCTGTAACAACATCTATTTTTGATGTTAAGCCGCCTTTGCTAAATTCTTTATTTACATCAAATTCTTTTGAAATTTTTGTAATAGAATTTTTTAATGATTGTTTATGATTTAGTTGTTTAAGAGATACGTTTTTTACTTTAATACCTTCTAAATTTGATTCTTCTTGAACCTCTACCATATCAATACTCTCAAATAAAGATGCCTCATCTTCACAAGAAATAGCAATTAATAATAACCCTAAAGAAATAAATATAAATTTGAAATAATTGTAACATGTTTTACTCATAATAATTTTTGTTGGTTGATTAATAAAGTGTAATGATAAATCAATTAATTTAATTTCAGTTACGGGTTTCCCGTAAATATTTATGGCTTATCATTACAAAGGCGCAAACATAAATCTTTTTAACATCATTTTTCCTCACGGAAAACCGGGATATTTTAACCACACTGTTTTCAGGGAGACGATTATTTAAAAAGTAAAATTATATGTTCTTCTTAGCCATAATACTTTCTACTACAACAGTTCCTAAAATTAAACTTCCACCAATTGCAGTATTCCAACTAGGGATTTCATTTAAAAAAAAGAATGCAATAATAATCCCGAAAACTGGCTGTACACTACCAATGATACTTGCCGTTGCAACACTAAATGATTTCAAACTTTTTACAAATAATGTGTGCCCAACAGCAGTTGTCATAATCCCTAATAATAAGAGGTATGGATATTGTGTTTTAATTGCTGAAGTGTCAAAAGTGAATAATACAGGAATCAATACAATTGTTAAAATAGCAAGTTGATAAAACATTAACATGGAGCCATTATATTCTTTGGTGTACTCTTTTATAATAAGGTTTCTTAAAGCATAAAATAAAGCAGATAAGAGTCCAA
>CAZUFO010000062.1:0-13081 GCA_964619615.1 uncultured Lutibacter sp.
AGCCTCAATTAGTTTTAGGCTATTATTACTATTTGAGTCAATTATACTTATTACGGCTTTATATTTAGGTATAAAATTAATTAAAAAATCAGAAAAAGATTTTATAAGACTTAAAAAAATATTTTTACTTGTAGCTCCATTCTATATCTTTTTATCCATCATAGTTGTGATTGCAAATAGTATTGGTATGGTTAGTTTATCTAGTTATTTACTAAGAGCAACTTTATTCTCTACTATTTTAATCTTGCTTGTTTATTTAGGAGTGAAAATAGTAACTAGCATTATAGTATTATTATTTAAGCTAAGAAAATCATACGGCATGAATGCGGTATCTACAGTTGTACATGCTACACACAAACGTATTCAGCCGATTTTATTTTGGTTTGGTATGTCGGTTTGGTTGTATAATACGCTTAAAAACTTTGATGTTTTAAATTTAATTTTACATTGGGTTGATGGAATATTAGAATTACACTGGGATGTAGGTGAAGCTACTATCTCTTTTGGAGGTATTCTTTCTTTCGCATTTATATTTACCCTTACATTGTTGTTTGCGAAATTGATATCTAACATTTTAGCAGACGATTGGATGCAGAAAGTTTTGCCAAGAGGCATAGCACCTGCAATATCACTTATTTTAAGAATTTTAATAGTTAGTATTGGTTTTTATATAGGACTGTCTGCTGCAGGAATAGATTTAGGAAAACTAGGATTTATTATTGGTGCTTTAGGAGTAGGAATTGGTTTTGGATTGCAGAATATTGTTTTGAATTTTATAGCAGGGTTAATACTTGCTTTTGAACGACCAATTAATATTGGGGATTCTATTCAGGTAGATGGCGAGTTTGGTATTGTTACAAATATTGGAATGAGATCTAGCCATATTAAAACCTACGGAGGTTACGAAGCAATTATACCAAATGGAGATTTAATTTCAAAAAAAGTAATTAATTGGACGCTAAATGATAGAGATAGAAGAAGTAATGTAATTATGAAAACTGCAGCTAGTGTAAACCCTAATGAGATGATTGAAATCTTTAATGCAATTGCAGCAAACCACCCGAAAACGTTTAATGATCCAGCACCGAAGACCTATTTTAAAGGCTACGATGAAGATGGTAATTTATCTTTTCAATTATTATATTGGTCAACTTTTTCTGATACTTTAAAAAACGATCATGAAATTGGCTTGGCAATTTTTGACAAGTTAAAAGAGCAAGGAATTGAACCGCCCGCACCAACAAGAAGGATTTTGAAAGATTAGCGTTTAGATTCTAAATGATTTATAATATCATTGTAGTCAGTTTTAAAATCAAACCACTCTATTTCATTATCTTTTCTAAACCAAGTGCCTTGTCGTTTAGCAAAGCGACGGGTATGTTTTTTGATTTCTGAAATTGCAAAATCCAACTCAATGGTTCCATCAAAATATTCGAATAACTCTCTGTAACCAACAGTTTGTAAGGCGTTTAATTCTTTGTTTGGATAAAGTTTTTTTGCTTCTTCTAACAACCCAGCATTCATCATAATATCAACACGTCGGTTGATGCGATCGTATAAAACTGGTCTTTCTGCATTTAAGCCAATCTTAATAGGAGTGAAGTTACGTGTTGCTTTTGGTTTGTTTTTATAATATGAATACGGTTTTTTGGTTCCGATGCAAATTTCTAAGGCTCTAATAAGTCTTCTTGAATTTTCGATTTCTATAGTATTGAAACTTTCAATATCTAATTCCTTTAATTGTTTTTGTAGGCTTTCGAGCCCTTCATTTTTTAAACGGTCATTTAATTCAACTCGAATTTCTGGATTAACATCAGGAAAATAATCTAATCCTTTTAAAACAGCATCAACATACAAACCACTTCCGCCAACCATAACAACAATATCAGTTGTTTTAAATAATTCATTTAATTTATTGAGCGCTTCTCGCTCAAATTTCCCAACACTATAATCATCAAAAATAGATATGTTTTGAATAAAATGGTGTTTTACTGTATGTAATTCTTCTTTTGATGGCACTGCAGTTCCGATAGTCATTTCTTTAAAAAATTGCCTAGAATCTGATGAAATAATTTCACAATTAAAATGTTGTGCTATTTTAATACTCAAGGCAGTTTTGCCTATTGCTGTTGCTCCGACTATTGAAATTATAGTCTTAGGCATCGTAATTATTCAAATTGTTTCCGCACTTACAACAAAACTCCGCATCATCAACATGGTTAGTGGCATTACAGTTAGAGCATGCCTGAGTGCTTGTAAGAGCGTTATCGTTCTCGGCACTCTTTACATATTCTGCGCTAACAATACCTGTAGGAATTGCAATAATTCCATATCCCATTATCATAATTATTGAAGCAATTACTTGCCCAAGTGTAGTAATAGGGGTAATGTCTCCATAACCAACAGTAGTTAAAGTTACAATTGCCCAATAAATGCTTTTTGGAATGCTTGTAAAACCGCTATCACTATTTCCTTCAACCAAATACATAATTGTACCTAGAATAGAGCAGAGAATTAATATAAAAAACAGAAATACAAAAATTTTGGCTCTACTTGCTTTCAATGCTTTAGTTAACATTTCTGAAGCGCCTAAAAACCTAACTAATTTTAATATTCTAAAAACACGCAATAATCTAAGTGCACGAAGAGCCGCTAATGCGTGTGTTCCAACAAAAATGAAAGATAAGTATTTTGGTATGGTTGATAACAAATCAATAATACCAAAAAAACTAAAGATATAAACTTTGGGGTTTTTTATACAAACGATTCTTGCAATATATTCTATTGTAAAAAGAATGGTAATTATCCATTCAATAGTATTAAGTAACGTATGGTATTTTAAATCAATAGAATCAACGCTTTCTAACATAACGGCTAGAACGCTAACTAAGATGGCTATTAATAAGACAATATCAAATAATTTACCGGCAGGTGTATCAGCCTCATAAATAATTTCATGAAGGTCATGTTTCCATTTCGGATATTTTTTTTTTGACTCTGGCATACTATTAAAAGCGTATTATTTTTTCTACACGATGTTTCTGAAGGTAATTTTTAATAATAAATCGATTCTCTAATTCATCTTCTAAAGGGGTTATTAAAGATTTTAAAATTTCAATATGATTTATTTGATATTCCAAATCTACAAAACAGAACCCTAATAGTGTATCATTCTCAATTAAGATGATCGATTTTTCTCCTGTTGAACGCCCTTTATCTATCAATATTAAATTTGGATTGCTAAAATTGATTTCTGTAACTACTTTTTTATGACTGATATTAAATTTTGGGGAATTAAATTTTAGTTCATTTAGATACTTTAATCGACTAATTAACTCATTACCTGTTTTTTCATAAGATATTGAAACCAATGTTTTTTGTAATAATTTAGCCCTTTTTGAAGTTTTTAAAAACAGTTTATTTGCACTTTTCTTTATATCTTTTCCTTTTCCTATAAAAAGGATGATACCCGTATTATCGTGCACATAAAAAACACCTGGTTCAGAGGGAAGATCATCGAGTATCGTTTGAAATTTAGTTGGCAACTCTTTTTCAATTCCTAATTTAATAGTGCTTTTAATAATTGTTTTCTCTACATCTTTATCAATCAGTAATTTAAATAATTTTACTGTTGCCAAAGCATCACCTTCTGCACGATGTCTATTAGAAACAGGAATACACAGCGTTTTACACAATTTACCTAAACTATAAGAATCTAAATCTGGAATCAGTTTTTTAGTTAAACTAACCGTACAGAGTGTTTCTCTTTCAAAGTCAAAACCGAGTCGGCGAAATTCTGTTTTTAAAATTCGATAATCAAACACAGCGTTGTGAGCCACCATAATACAATCTTGAGTAATTTCAACTACACGTTTTGCTATGTCATAAAATTTAGGAGCATTTACAAGCATTTTACTATTAATGCCAGTAAGGTTTACAACAAAAGGTTGAATGTCTCTTTCAGGATTTACCAATGTTATTAACTGGTCAACTATCTCGTGTCCATCAAATTTGTATATGGCTATTTCTGTAATTCCCTCTTCGTTGAATTTACCTCCTGTGGTTTCTATGTCTAATATTGCGTACAAATTATTTAATTAATAGTTGATAATCAAAAGTTAATAATTTTCTATTTCTGGTTTCCAATTCAAGCATCATTCATTGTTAATTTTATTGTCGAGAGCCAAATATAGCACTCCCAACGCGTATCATGTTGCTCCCTTTTTCAATGGCTAATTTATAATCGCCACTCATCCCCATAGAAAGTGTTAAGAGTTCACAGTTTTTAGTTTTAACCGATTTAAAATTATTAAAAATCAGTTTCAATTTTTTAAACTCTTCACTTACTTGCGCTGTATCAGCAGTAAAACTTGCCATTCCCATCAATCCAACAATTTTGATGTTTTTAAGAATTTGTAATTCATCTAAATTCAGAATTGTTTCAACTTCTTTTGATGTCAATCCAAATTTGGTTTCTTCTTGAGCAATTTTAACTTGCAATAAACAATCAATTGTTCGATTATGTTTTAACGCTTGTTTATTTATTTCTTTCAAAGTTTTCAGGCTATCAACACCATGAATTAACTCCACAAACTTCGCCATGTATTTTACCTTATTCCGCTGTAAATGACCAATCATATGCCACTGGATGTCTTTGGGTAATGCTTCGTATTTTTCGACCATTTCCTGAATCCTATTCTCGCCAAAAATTCGCTGACCGGCATTGTACGCTTCTAAAATATCAGAAATTGGTTTTGTTTTTGAAACGGCAACAAGTGTAACTGCATTAGAAATTTGGGGAGTTATTTTTTGCAGATTATCGGCAATTGACATAGGGTATTTTTATTGTGAAATTAAGCGAATCAAATATACTCTTTTTTAAGTATAAAAAAACCGATAGACGTATTTGTCTATCGGTTTCTATTTTATATAAATATTTTTATTACTTCAATATAGAAATGATTTGACTTGCCAATTCACCTCCAATTCTATCTTGCGCTTCACCAGTGGCTGCACCAATATGTGGAGATAGTGAAAGATTTGGATTCATTAATAATGTGATTTCTGGTGTTGGCTCATTTTCAAAAACATCTAAGGCCGCTTTTGAAATTTGACCTTCTTCTAAAGCTTTTACTAATGCAACTTCATCAACAACTCCACCACGAGCTGCATTCACTAAAATAGCACTGTTTTTCATCATTTCAAATTCTGGTTTCCCAATTACATATTCTTTTTGTGAAGGAACGTGCAGCGTAATAAAATCCGCTTGCTTTAAAACTTCCTCTTTTGAAATAGTTTCAATATCAAAATTAACAGCTTGTCCATCAAAGAAATCTAATTTTAAATTTACTTTCTCAATAAATGGATCAAAAGCAATAACTTTCATTCCGGCACCTAAAGCAACTTTTGCAGTCGCTTGACCAATACGTCCAATACCAATAACGCCTAAAGTTTTACCTTTTAATTCAACACCTTTAGCGCTTGCTTTTTTCAAACCCTTAAAGTTTGTATCGCCTTCTAATGGCATATCTCTATTGGTATTGTTTAAGAAACGCGCCAATCCATATAAATGACCAAATACCAATTCTGCTACCGAATGTGAAGATGCAGCAGGTGTATTAATTACTTTTAATCCTTTTTCACGTGCATATTCAACGTCTATATTATCCATTCCAACACCACCACGTCCAATAATTTTTAAAGATGGGCAATTGTCTATAATGTCTTTTCTTACAGTGGTTGCACTTCTAACTAAAAGTACGGTTACTTCATTTTTATTGATATAATCTACCAATTGATTTTGTGCTACGGTTGTTAAAATCACCTCGAAACCAGCATTTTCTAATGCTGTAACTCCGCTTTGTGCGATACCGTCGTTTGCTAATACTTTCATTTTAATTATGTTATTATTTTGTTATTCCTGCGTAGGCAAGGAATCTATTTATTCAATTGTTTCATTGCATTTACCAATGCTTGTACACTTTCAATTGGCATTGCATTATAAATACTTGCTCTATATCCACCAACAGAACGATGGCCATTAATTCCGCTTAAACCTGCTTCTTTTGCCAAGGTGTCAAATGTTTCTTTTTCGCTTTCATCAGTCAATGTAAAAGTTACATTCATTAATGATCTATCTTCTTTATTTGCAACACCATTAAAATGCGGATTGCTATCAATCTCATTATATAACAAGGCTGCTTTTTCTTCATTTTGTTTTTCAACAGCTGCAACACCACCCAAACCTTTAATCCATTGTAAGGTTAACATTGAAGCGTAAACTGCAAACACAGGAGGTGTATTAAACATACTCTCTTTTGCTGCATGAATTTGATAATCTAACATAGACGGAATTTGACGTCCTGTTTTCCCTAAGATTTCATCCTTAACAATTACAACAACAGTTCCTGCTGCTCCCATATTTTTTTGAGCACCAGCATACACAATATCAAATTTTGAAAAATCTAATACTCGAGAAAATATATCAGAACTCATATCACACACTAAAGGAACATCCGTTTGAGGAAATTCTTTTATTTGTGTTCCAAAGATTGTATTGTTACTTGTTAAATGTAAATAACTAGCATCAGAAGGAATTGAATATCCTTTTGGAATGTACGTATGGTTTTTATCTTTTGATGAAGCAATAATTTCAACATCTCCAAATAATTTCGCTTCTTTTAATGCTTTTGCACTCCAAGCGCCTGTATCTACATATGCTGCTTTTCCATTAACTTTTAATAGGTTTTGGGCAACCGATAAAAACTGTGTACTTGCGCCGCCTTGTAAAAATAAAACCGAATAGCCTTTTGGCAAGTTTAATAATTCTTTAACTAAACTCTGAGCCTCTTCCATAATGGCAATAAAATCTTTGCTACGATGTGATATTTCTACTAATGAAAGTCCAGAATTATTTAAATTTAAAACAGCTTCAGAAGCCTTTTTTATAACACTTTCTGGCAAAATGCTTGGGCCAGCACTAAAATTATGTATTTTCATTATTCAAATAAAATTAAGCGACAAATTTCAATAATTTATTACAAATAATTACTAATAAAATGATAAAATTTCGATTGAATTTTTAGTGTAAATTTAGAAAAGTTCAATTATATTTATTGTATCAATTATGATTGGTAAAAACTGTAATAGATTTGAAAATTTGTTTACTTAAAAATGCTATTACTTTTGTTAAATAGTAAATTTTCCGCTTATAAATTGATAAGAAAACTTAACGTATCAACTCCATCTGCATAATCCCAAAGATTTGGAGTTTGTGTTTTTCCAAAGTTTATTTGATTGGGTAAATCAATATTTCCAACTACACATTGTATCTTTTCAGCATCAGTTGTTAATTGATTAATTATGGTTACTTCTGACTCGTAATATTCATAAAACAAGGTTGCGATAGGAGAGGCGTAACTTTTATCTTCTTTAAGCATTAAAAAACCATTTTCTTGTAGTTTAAACAAACTCATTAAATACACCGCTTTATTATAATCGTAGTTGTTTTGATATTTATTGTAGTTAATAACATCGCCATATTTATAAATTGCTTTGAATAGTTTGTCAAAATCGTAATTCTTTGGGACAAACAATTTTGATACACTTCTACAGCCTAATCCATAATACCTAAAAATATCTTCACCCAAACCTGCTAATTCCTCTTCTGTTTCTTCACCCGTAAGTATTGCTACAGAATTTCTGCTTTTCCGAATTATACTTGGGTATTTTCCAAAGTAATATTCAAAATAGCGAGCGGTATTATCACTTCCTGTTGCAATAATAGCATCAAAGCCTGATAATTCTTTATCCGTAAAAGTAATTTTACCTTTAAATTCTGGCTCCACATGTTCGAGGTACTTTGCAATAAATGGCAAAAAGTGTTTATCATTTGAAGATAGTTTTACCAATACATTATTACCAGAAATTAGTACTGAAAGAAAATCATGAAATCCAACCAAAGGAATATTCCCCGCCATTATAATTGCAATCTCTTTTGATGAATTTTTAGTAAATGAGTATTTAGAAGTCCATTTTAAAAGATTTTCTTTAGTTAAACTTTGTGACCAATTATATAGCGAAAACAGTACATTTTTATCATCAAACCAACCATTGGTTTCTTTGGCTCTTTTAATTTGAGTTTTAAAAACATCAAAGAACAACTCATTATATAAAATACGTTCCTTCTTTTTTATTGAATCCTCAGAAAATTGGCTTAAGAATTCGCCCAAATTCACAAATGCGTTAATTCGCTTTTCTAATGTCATATTTTAAAACTTTTACTGTATTTTTGTCGCAAATTTAAGGCTAAAAAAGAAATGGCAATAATAATAACAGATGAATGTATAAATTGTGGGGCTTGCGAACCAGAATGCCCTAACAATGCTATCTATGAAGGTGCTGAAGATTGGACCTATGCGCAAGGTACAGAATTGAATGGAAAAGTTGTTTTACCTAGCGGAAAAGAAGTGAATGCAGACCAAGATCAAGAGCCAGTAGATGACGAAGTTTATTTTATTGTACCAGATAAATGTACAGAATGTAAAGGTTTTCATGATGAGCCTCAGTGTGCTGCTGTTTGCCCTGTAGATTGTTGTATTCCTGATGAAGATATAGTAGAAACTGAAGAGTTTTTACTGCAAAAGAAAGCATTTATGCACGATGAATAATTGATTGATAAATAATAATTAAAAGATCCCATCCATTTTTTATGTGATGGGATTTTTTTATGACATCAATAATCGCGTAACTTTTTCCATCCCAACAGTTGCAGTATCTTCAATAATCGTTAAGTTTTTAAAATGACTTTCAGTTACGTTCGGTTTTGGATCAATAAAATAAATGGGCGTTCCGGTTTTAACAGCGTAAATCAAATTCGCCGCAGGATAAACTTGCATTGAAGTTCCGATGATAATTAGAATGTCTGCTGTTTGAGTAATTTCTTCAGCCAAAATTAAATTCGGAACAGCCTCTCCAAACCAAACAATACATGGTCTTAACTGTGAGTTTTTAGAACAAACATCACCCAATTTCAAATCGGTATCCCAATTATAGATTAAGTTTTCATCAATAGTACTTCTTACTTTTCTTAATTCACCATGTAAATGCAATACATTGTTACTTCCAGACCGTTCGTGTAAGTCATCAACATTTTGTGTGATGATTTGGACATCAAAATCACCTTCTAACTTTTTAAGTAAAAAATGTGCTTTATTAGGCTGAGCACTTAATAACTGTTTGCGCCTTTCATTATAAAATTCTAATACCAAATTTGGGTTTTTATCCCAACCTTCGGGAGTTGCAACATCTTCAATATTGTGCCCTTCCCAAAGACCATCAGCGTCTCTAAAAGTTTCAATTCCAGATTCTGCGCTTATTCCTGCTCCTGTGAGTACTACAATTTTCTTTTTTTTCTTCATTTTTGGCTGGTTTTCGATTCTCAGTTGTGAGTTGTCGGTTGTGAGTTGTCAATCAACGAATAAACTCATAAACAAATAAACAATTAATTCTAAAACGAAACACTATATTTGCACCTCAAAAAAACATCAATAATGAAGGCAGGAATTGTAGGATTACCAAACGTAGGAAAATCAACCTTATTTAATTGTTTATCAAACGCAAAAGCACAAAGTGCAAACTTTCCTTTTTGTACAATTGAACCAAATATTGGAGTGGTAAATGTACCTGATTCTCGTTTACAAAAACTGGAAGAATTGGTAAATCCAGAACGTGTGTTACCTGCAACTGTTGAAATTGTTGATATTGCAGGATTGGTGAAAGGAGCGAGTAAAGGAGAAGGATTGGGTAATAAATTTTTAGCAAACATTAGAGAGACAGATGCCATTATTCATGTATTGCGTTGTTTCGAAAACGATAATATTGTGCATGTCGAAGAAGGAATTGATCCTGTTCGTGATAAAGGAATTATTGATGTTGAATTGCAATTAAAAGACTTTGAAGCCGTAGAAAAACGCCTAGAGAAATCGAAGAAGGCTGCAAGAACTGGAGAAAAAACTGCTCAAAAAGAAGTAGATACTTTAAATAAAATTATCGATGGATTGGAAGGGTTTCACTCGGTTCGTGAAATAGAATTAACTGAAGACGAGCGAGAATTCATCAAACCATTACAATTATTAACAGACAAACCAATTTTATATGTGTGTAATGTTGATGACGCTTCTGCAGTAACGGGTAATGCTTTTGTTGATGCCGTTAAAGAAGCAGTGAAAGATGAAAATGCAGAAGTAATTATTTTGGCTGTTGGTACCGAAGCAGATATTAATGAATTGGAAGATTATGAAGAGCGTCAGTTATTTTTAGAAGACATGGGTTTGAATGAGCCCGGAGCTTCAAAATTAATTAGAGCAGCCTATAAATTATTAAACTTGCAGACCTACTTTACAGCAGGAGTTAAGGAAGTCCGAGCTTGGACAATTAACGTTGGTGCAACTGCACCACAAGCTGCCGGAGTTATTCATACCGATTTTGAAAAAGGATTTATCCGAGCGGAAGTAATTAAATATGAAGATTTTGTGCATTACGGAAGTGAAGCAAAAATAAAAGAAGCAGGTAAATTAGGTGTTGAAGGAAAAGAATATATTGTACAAGATGGCGATATGATGAATTTCCGTTTTAATGTTTAGGGACACTAATTTCACGAATTAATTTGAATTATTAGTTAAGTGTTTTTGCTATATTTCAGTAAAAATTACTGTGTCATCGTTTTGTAATAAAATACTTCATTGAATTCGTAATGAAGTAATTAAAAAAGGTAGTGAATAACTGTTAATAACTATTGAAATCTCCACTTTTATTTTTTAAGTCTATAGTGTATTTTAGCATTCCCTCAATACTTATAGGCAATGGCTACACAAAGCAATTATACCGAAGATAATATTCGTTCATTAGATTGGAAAGAGCATATTCGTATGCGCCCAGGAATGTATATTGGTAAATTGGGTGATGGGTCTTCACCAGATGATGGTATCTACATCTTAATCAAAGAAGTACTCGATAACTGTATTGATGAATTTGTGATGGGCGCTGGTAAAACCATAGAAGTTTCTGTTAAAGAAACGATGGTTACAGTTAGAGATTACGGACGTGGAATTCCACTTGGAAAAGTAGTAGATGTGGTTTCTAAAATGAATACTGGTGGAAAGTACGACTCTAAAGCGTTTAAAAAATCTGTTGGTTTAAATGGGGTTGGTACCAAAGCTGTTAACGCTTTATCCAATTATTTCAAAGTACAATCCGTTCGTGAAGATCAAACAACTTTTGCTGAATTTGAACGTGGTGAATTAACTCATAAATCTGACATTGAAGAATCATCATTAAGAAAAGGAACGAAAGTAACTTTTACTCCAGATCCAGAAATTTTTATCAAATATAAATTCCGAAGTGAATATATTATTAAAATGATTAAAAACTATGTGTATTTAAACACAGGGTTGACAATTATTTTTAATGGTGAAAAATATTTTTCAGAAAATGGATTGAAAGATTTACTCGAAGAAAATATTGCTGAAGAATCTATGTTGTTTCCTATCATTCATTTATTAGAGGAAGATATTGAAATAGCAATAACGTATAGTAAATCTCAATATAGCGAAGAGTTTCATTCGTTTGTTAATGGGCAGCATACTACCCAAGGAGGAACTCATCAAAATGCTTATAGAGAGTCGGTTGTAAAAACCATTCGAGATTTCTTTGGAAAAAATTACGACGCTTCTGATGTGCGAAAATCTATAGTTACAGCTGTAAGTATCAAAGTAATGGAACCAATTTTTGAAAGTCAGACAAAAACAAAATTGGGTTCAACAGAAATGGGAGGTGGTTTACCAACCGTTCGAACGTTCATCAACGATTTTGTTAAAAAAAGATTAGATAATTTTCTGCACAGAAATCCGAATGTTGCAGATCATATTCAGCGCAAAATAGTTCAAGCAGAAAAAGAACGCAAAGAATTATCTGGTATTCGAAAATTAGCAAGAGATAGAGCAAAAAAAGCAAGTCTTCATAATAAAAAATTAAGAGATTGTCGTGTACATTTGGGTGATATGAAAAAAGACAATCGCTTAGATTCTACCTTATTTATTACTGAGGGAGATTCTGCTAGTGGATCCATTACAAAATCTAGAAATGTAAATACCCAAGCAGTGTTCAGTTTAAAGGGTAAACCTTTGAATTCTTATGGATTAAGTAAGAAAATAGTGTATGAAAACGAAGAATTTAATTTGCTGCAATCTGCGTTAAATATTGAAGATGGAATTGAAAATTTGCGTTATAACAATATTGTAATTGCAACCGATGCCGATGTTGATGGAATGCATATTCGTTTATTACTGATTACATTCTTCTTGCAGTTTTTCCCAGAATTAATAAAAGAAGGACATTTATATATTTTAGAAACTCCACTTTTTAGAGTACGTGATAAAAAAAATACGTTTTATTGTTATTCAGAACAAGAAAGAAGAGATGCCATCAAAAAATTAAGAGGAAAACCAGAAATAACACGATTTAAAGGATTAGGTGAAATCAGCCCGAATGAGTTTGTACATTTTATCGGAAAAGACATTCGTTTGGATCCTGTGATGTTGGATAAAGAAACCCCTATTTCTGAGATGTTAGAGTTTTATATGGGTAAAAATACGCCTGACAGACAGAAGTTTATTATTGAAAACCTAAAAGTTGAACAAGATTTAGTTGAAGAAACTATATAAAAATATTCACTTAGTTTCGATAAATTTCGGAACCGCCACAGTGAACGGAAACAGATGGTGATTGAGCAGAGTCGAAATCACATTAAAATAAAAAACAAGAATAAATAGAGGTTCCTGCTTTTGAAGGAATGACGTAAGAGAATAGAAAACGCCCGTCAAAATTCATTATTTCTCTATCCAAATCCTGCCGCTGTCTATCCAAATCCATTATTTCTCTAGCCAAATCCTCCTGTTCCCTTGCCAAATCCATTATTCCTCCAGAAAATTTCTCATTTCTACAGCCAAATTCTGCTGCCGTCCAGCCAAATGCTTCATTCCTCTAGCCAAATCCATTATTTCTCTAGCTAAATCCAAAAAAC
>CAZUFO010000063.1:0-12978 GCA_964619615.1 uncultured Lutibacter sp.
TGCAGGAACCTTGATTTCCGCAGTACTATTATTATTTCGTCAAAAATGGAGAATGGGTATCAACCGTTCTGCAGAAGCAATGACAATATTTTCAGTTCTTCAAGCAGGTTTGTTTCCACTCATACACATGGGTCGTCCTTGGATGGCATATTGGGTATTGCCTTTACCAAATCAATTTGGTTCACTTTGGGTAAACTTTAACTCACCATTATTGTGGGATGTATTTGCAATCTCAACATACTTATCGGTATCATTGGTTTTCTGGTGGACAGGTTTATTACCAGATTTTGCTATGATTCGCGATAGAGCGGTTAGGCCTTTTCAGAAGAAAATCTATTCTTTGTTAAGTTTCGGATGGTCTGGTAGAGCAAAAGATTGGCAACGTTTTGAAGAAGTATCTTTAGTACTTGCTGGTTTAGCAACACCATTAGTGCTTTCTGTACATACTATTGTATCAATGGATTTCGCCACATCGGTAATTCCGGGTTGGCATACAACAATTTTCCCTCCGTACTTTGTTGCTGGAGCGGTATTCTCAGGATTTGCAATGGTAAATACTTTGTTGATTATTATGAGGAAAGTATCAAACTTAGAAGCATATATTACCGTACAACATATAGAATTGATGAATATCGTAATTATGATTACGGGATCTATCGTAGGTTGTGCTTATATTACAGAATTATTTATTGCTTGGTATTCAGGAGTTGAATATGAACAATATGCATTCTTAAATAGAGCAACAGGACCTTATTGGTGGGCATATTTATTAATGATGTCTTGTAATGTGTTCTCACCACAATTTATGTGGTCTAAAAGATTGCGTACAAGTATTATGTTCTCATTCTTTATTTCTATTGTTGTAAATGTTGGAATGTGGTTTGAACGTTTTGTAATTATTGTAACATCTTTACATCGTGATTTTTTACCATCATCATGGACAATGTTCTCACCAACGTTTGTGGATATTGGTATTTTTGTTGGAACTATCGGATTCTTCTTTGTACTATTCTTATTGTACTCAAGAACGTTTCCAGTAATTTCACAGGCAGAGTTGAAAACAATATTAAAATCATCTGGAGATAATTTCAAAAGACATAGAGATGAAAATGGAGAGAATCCTGTTGATAAATTTAATAAAAAATAAAAGTCGATATGAGTTCTAAAGTAATACAAGTAATGTATAATGATGACGATATTTTATTATCGGCAGTAAAAGCAACGCGTGCTGCAAATCATCATATTGAAGAAGTATTCTCGCCATTTCCAGTGCATGGATTAGACAAAGCAATGGGATTAGCGCCCACTAGATTGGCCATCACCTCTTTTATGTATGGTTTAACTGGTTTGGCATTTTCTATTTGGATGATGAGATATATTATGATCGAAGACTGGCCACAAGATATTGGTGGTAAACCAAGTTTTTCATTTATTGAAAACATGCCAGCATTCGTTCCAATTATGTTTGAAATGACCGTATTTTTCGCTGCACATTTAATGGTAATAACCTTTTATATGCGAAGTAAATTATGGCCATTTAAAAAAGCAGAAAATCCTGATCCAAGAACAACAGATGATAAATTTGTAATGGAAGTAATCTTAGATGGCGACGAAAAAGAAATGATTTCGTTTTTTGAAAAAACAGGATCAATAGAAATTAAAATAACTGAAAAGCATTAAGTCGATGAAGAGAGTTATAAATATATTAGCACTAGCTGTAATTGTAATTGTGGTTTCTTCTTGCGATAGAAGCAAAAGAGCACCAAACTTACAATATATGCCAAATATGTATGAACCAGTAGGTTATGAAACATATGATGCAAACCCAAACTACGCTCCAGGAATGGAAGAACGTTTACCTGTGGAAGGTACCATTGCTCGTGGTGCAGAATTTACATTTGAATATGATGCAAGTATAGAAGGTTATGAATTGGCTAAAATAAATTTAAAGAGTCCGTTAGATTCAACAATGGTTGATACTAAAAGAGGAAAAAATTTATATACAATTTACTGTAGTTCTTGCCACGGTTCAATAGGAGATGGACAAGGTGAATTGGCAAAAAGAGAAATGTTTTTAGGAACACCTAATTATAAAGATAGAGACATTACCGAAGGTAGTATTTATCATGTAATTATGTACGGTAAAAACATGATGGGTTCACACTCATCGCAATTAACAGAAGAAGAACGTTGGCAAATAACTGCTTACGTTCAAGAATTAAGAAACAATTAATAATTCTTTTAATTAGAATTTAATAGATATGTACACATTATCAAATAAATTAAAAACATTTTCAATCGCATTGATGATCCTTGGTTCGATTGGTATTGTTTGGGGATTTCTCTCAGCACCATCAACTATTGAAGAAGCGAAAGAAATTATTGCGAAAAATTCACAAGACACCCACGGTTCGGCTCATGCTGAAGGAGTTGAAATACACAAAGATGAAGCAACACATGACACTCATGATGCTAAACACGACGAACATGTATTACATCAATTACAAAACAGACCATGGTCTGCACTGTATGTAGCAATTTTCTTCTTTATGATGTTATCATTAGGAGTACTTGCTTTTTATGCAATTCAACATGTTTCACAAGCAGGTTGGTCTATTGTACTGTTTAGAGTTATGGAAGGAATTACGGCATATTTGCCAGTTGGTGCAGTAATATTATTTGTGTTTTTAGTTTTGTCGGGCATGCATATGAATCATGTATTTGCATGGATGAATCCTGAATTGTTGGTTGAAGGAAGCGATTCTTACGATCATTTATTAGCTGATAAAGCAAGTTATTTAAACGTACCATTCTTTTTAGTTAGAGCAGTAATTTATATTGCTGGTTGGGTATGGTATCGTAGATATGCACGTAAGCAAACATTGGCTTTAGACAATGCAGTTGATGGAGATTTAACACATTATAAAAAATTAATGGGTTCGTCAGCAGCATTCTTAGTCTTCTTTTTAATATCAGAATCTATGATGTCTTGGGATTGGTTAATGTCTATCGATCATCACTGGTTTAGCACTTTATATGGTTGGTACGTGTTTGCTGGTATGTTTGTTGCTGGAATCACAACCATTGCCTTGGTTACAATTTATTTGAAATCTCAAGGATATTTAGAATATGTAAACGATAGCCACTTACATGATTTAGCAAAATTCATGTTTGGGTTTAGTATTTTTTGGACCTATTTATGGTTCTCTCAATTTATGTTGATTTGGTATGCAAATATTCCTGAAGAAGTAACCTATTATGTTCAACGTTTCGAAGAAATTAAAGGACCATTTTGGGCAATGGTTGTTATGAATTTTGTATTTCCAGTTTTGTTATTGATAAATAGTGATTACAAAAGATTACCTTGGTTTATTACTATGGCAGGTGTTATAGTATTGGTAGGTCATTATATTAATATATATGTGTTAATTACACCTGGTTCAGTAGGTGCACAATGGAAATTCTTTTCTGTTGAAGTTATAGGATCTGCAATGTTCTTCTTAGGCTTGTTTATTTTAGTAATATTCAATGCATTAACAAAAGCACCGTTAAAAGTAAAAGGAAACCCATTTATGGGAGAAAGTGAACAGTTTCACTATTAATTAGAGTTAGAAAATAAAGAAATATGTTAGCATTAATTTATATCTTAATAGGAGTATTTATCGCAAGTGTCATTTGGCAGTTGACCAATGTTTTTAACTTAAAAACATCAATAGCCGATGAAAGTGACAACGATCAACAAGGGAAACTAATGTTTGCCTTTATGATTGGTTTTTATGCCTTAATGATTTTCTGTTTTTGGGAATACAGCGCAGTATTATTACCAGAAGCGGCATCTAAAGAAGGCGCAAAAATTGATACTTTATACATGTACACCATGTTATTAATTTTGGTTGTACAAGCAATCATGCAATTTTTAATTTTCTATTTCGCATATAAATACAGAGGTATAAATAATAGAAAAGCGTTGTTTTATGCCGACAGCCATAAATTAGAAACTATCTGGACATTTACTCCAGCGGTAGTTTTAG
Organism: uncultured Lutibacter sp.; assembly: GCA_964619615.1. Lineage (GTDB taxonomy): Bacteria > Bacteroidota > Bacteroidia > Flavobacteriales > Flavobacteriaceae > Urechidicola. Next base: position 4,032 of record CAZUFO010000063.1, read on the forward strand.
CGGGCTTAATTATCTATGGACTTGCTGTTTGGACAGATATTACAGATTTTAGTGATATGGAAAATCCAATGGTAATAGAAATTTACGGAAAACAATTTGCGTGGGAAGCAAGATATGCAGGAGAAGACAATGCCTTAGGTAGAGCAAACGTTCGTTTCATTAAAGGAATCAATACAATGGGTGTTGATATGACAGATTTAAATGCAGCTGATGATATTCCAGTTCGAGAATTACATTTGGTAAAAGGAAGACCCGTAATTTTTAAATTAAGATCTCAAGATGTATTGCACTCTGCATATATGCCGCACTTTAGAAACCAAATGAACTGTGTTCCTGGAATGACCACTCAAATGGCATTTACACCAACTATGACCACAGAAGAAATGCGCCAAAACGATAAGATTGTTGCAAAGGTTAAAAACATCAATAAAATTAGAGCCGAAAAAGGGGAAGATGCGTATGAATTTGATTACATATTATTATGTAATAAAATTTGTGGAGCATCACATTACAATATGCAAATGAAAATTATTGTTGAAGAAGAGGCAGATTTCAATAAATGGATTGCTGAACAAAAAACAATCACTGAAATTATTAATAATTAAGATACGATTAAAAAGATAGATATTATGTCAGATCATCATCATAAAGAAACATTTGTAACTAAATATATTTTTAGTCAAGATCACAAAATGATTTCTAAACAATACCTAATTACAGGTATTTTTATGGGAGTTATTGGAGTGTTTATGTCTATGTTATTCCGTTTGCAAATAGCATGGCCGGATCGTTCTTTTAGCATCATTGAAGCATTCTTAGGAAACCACCAAGATGGCGGAGTTATGACTCCAGATATTTATTTGGCATTGGTAACAATTCACGGAACCATCATGGTATTCTTTGTATTAACTGCAGGTTTATCAGGTACTTTTAGTAACCTATTAATTCCATTGCAAATTGGAGCACGTGATATGGCATCAGGTTTCTTAAACATGATTTCATATTGGTTGTTTTTCTTATCAAGTGTTATCATGATTATCTCGCTTTTTGTTGAAGCTGGACCAGCATCTGCAGGTTGGACAATATATCCACCGTTAAGTGCATTGCCACAAGCAATCCCAGGATCTGGAACCGGTATGACTTTATGGTTGGTCTCTATGGCTATCTTTATTGCATCGTCATTATTAGGAGCGTTAAATTATATTGTAACAGTATTAAATTTAAGAACTGTTGGGATGAAAATGACACGTTTACCATTAACAATATGGACGTTCTTTGTAACAGCAATTATTGGTGCGGTTTCATTTCCAGTACTATTATCAGCAGCTTTATTATTGATTTTTGATAGAAGTTTCGGTACGTCATTTTTTTTATCAGACATATTTATTGACGGTGGAGTGTTGCATTACCAAGGAGGTTCACCAATATTGTTTGAACACTTATTTTGGTTCTTAGGACATCCTGAAGTTTATATTGTATTGTTACCAGCATTGGGTATTACATCAGAAATTATTGCAACCAATTCACGTAAACCCATTTTCGGATATCGTGCAATGATTGGTTCAATAATCGCAATTGCATTTTTATCAACAATTGTTTGGGGTCATCATATGTTTGTAACCGGTATGAATCCGTTTTTAGGTTCGGTATTTACATTTACAACCTTATTAATTGCAATTCCATCAGCAGTAAAAGCATTTAACCTTATTGCCACATTGTGGAAAGGGAATTTACAAATGAACGTACCAATGCTATTTTCAATTGCATTGGTTTCAACCTTTGTTTCTGGTGGATTAACAGGATTGGTTTTAGGAGATTCTGCCTTAGATATTAATGTACATGATACGTATTTTGTAGTAGCGCATTTCCACTTGGTAATGGGTGTATCTGCAATTTTAGGTATGTTCGCCGGAGTTTATCATTGGTTCCCTAAAATGTTTGGTCGTATGATGAATAAAACATTGGGTTATTGGCATTTCTGGTTGACCATAATTACTGCATACGGAGTATTCTTCCCAATGCATTTTGTTGGTTTGGCAGGTTTACCACGTAGATATTATACAAATACGGCATTCCCATACTTTGATGATTTATCAGATATTAATATTGTAATTACAATGTTTGCCTTAGCAGGTGGAGCAGCGCAATTGATTTTCTTATCTAATTTCTTCTTTAGTATTTACAAAGGGAAGAAAGCAGTTCAGAACCCTTGGAGATCAAATACATTAGAATGGACTACACCAGTTGAGCATATACACGGAAACTGGCCAGGAGAAATTCCTGAAGTACATCGTTGGCCATATGATTATTCTAAACCAGGTCAAGAAGAAGATTGGGTTTCGCAAATAGTTCCTCTAAAAGAAGGCGAAGAGGAATCTTAATTCATTCGGTATTCTGAATTGTCACACTGAGCCTGTCGAAGTGTATTTTTACAATTCATAAAAATATTTCAAAAACCTTTCTATAGATTTAGAAAGGTTTTTTATTTGTTTATCTTTGAACCAATGAACGAAAACCTAAACCCAGATAATAACGACTTTAGTCCTGAAGAGTTAGATGTAGAAAAAAAACTACGTCCACTTTCTTTTGACGATTTTACAGGACAAGAACAAATATTAGAAAATTTATTGATTTTTGTTCAGGCGGCAAATCAACGAGAAGAAGCATTAGATCATACATTGTTTCACGGTCCTCCAGGATTAGGTAAAACGACTTTGGCTCATATTTTAGCCAATGAATTAGGTGTTGGGATTAAAATTACTTCTGGGCCTGTGTTGGATAAACCGGGAGATTTGGCGGGTTTGTTAACGAATTTGAGCCCGAGAGATGTATTGTTTATTGATGAGATTCACCGATTAAGTCCAATTGTTGAAGAGTATTTATATTCAGCAATGGAAGATTATCGTATTGATATTATGATTGAGTCTGGGCCAAATGCACGTTCTGTTCAAATAGATTTAGAACCATTTACTTTGGTTGGTGCAACCACGCGCTCTGGATTGCTAACCGCCCCAATGCGTGCTCGATTCGGAATTAGTAGTAGGTTACAATATTACACCGCAGAAACACTTACAACTATTGTGCAACGAAGCGCCATGATATTAAAAGTATCTATTTCTATGGAAGCAGCTATTGAAATTGCAGGTAGAAGTAGAGGAACACCAAGAATAGCAAATGCTTTGTTACGTAGAGTACGTGATTTTGCGCAAATAAAAGGAGACGGAAACATTACTATAGGAATTGCTAAATATGCCCTAGAAGCCTTAAATGTTGACGCGCATGGTTTAGATGAAATGGATAACAAAATACTTTCAACAATTATAGATAAATTTAAAGGAGGCCCAGTTGGAATTACAACTATTGCAACTGCCGTTGGTGAAAGTAGCGAAACTATTGAAGAAGTATACGAGCCTTTTTTAATTCAAGAAGGGTTTATAATGCGCACACCCAGAGGTAGAGAAGTTACAGAAGCAGCCTACAAACATTTAGGAAAATTAAAAGGAAGAACAGGAGAATTATTTTAAACATAAAACGATAAAAAATGAAAATCAGTAAAATTGTATTAACACTATTTATTGCAACTGTATTTATAAGCTGCAACTGTCAACAAAAACAAGAGAATCAAACAACAACTATTGAAATTATTTCAGTTGCACAATTAGAAAAAGCAGCCGATTCAATACAATTAGTTGACGTTAGAACCCCAGAAGAATATGCAGAAGGACATATTAAACATGCAAAAAACATCAATGTATTTGATGATAATTTTATTGCATTAATGTCTGAATTGGATAAAGAGAAACCCGTATATGTTTATTGTAGAAAAGGAGGTAGGAGTGCAAAAGCATCTGCTAAATTACAAGAAGCTGGTTTTACAAAAATATATGATTTAGATGGTGGTTTTTCAGAATGGAAATCAGAAGGAAAAGCAATCTCAAAAAACGAATAAAATGACAGTAATATTAATAGAAAATTTAAAATGTGGTGGTTGTGCAAGCACTATCAAAAAAGGACTGTTGTCAATTGATGGAATTGAGACTGTTGATGTAAAAGTAGAAACATCAGAAGTGGAAATTAATACAAGTGATAAAACGGTAGTCGAAAGTGCTTTAAAAAAATTATCTAGTATGGGATATCCAAAAGTTGGAGACCCTAATTCGATGTTAAAAAAAGCAAAATCATATGTTAGTTGTGCGGTGGGTAAAATGAATAAAGAGGACTAATGCATAGGGTTTTAGTAAATAAAGTGAAAGTTAGGTTTCAAGATTGTGACCCTTTTAATCATTTAAATAACTCAAAATACATTGATTATTTTATAAATGCACGTGAAGATCATTTGTTAGAAAATTACAATTTAGACATTTATACTATGGCCTTGAAAGAAGGTATTAGTTGGGTGGTTGCATCTAATCAAATTAGTTATTTGACACCTGCAGTAATGATGGAAAATGTGATAATTGAATCGCAAGTAATTAGCTATACAACGAAGAGTTTACAAGTAGAATTGCGGATGTACAATGAAGATAAAACAGAATTAAAATCTGTAATGTGGTCTAAATTTGTACATTATAATATGAAAACACAACGAACTCATGAGCATGCCGAAAAATTCATGAAACTGTTTGAAGAAGCACTTGTGACAGTTGAAGAAACTACTTTTGAAGTGCGAATAAAATCAATGATGAAAAGGGGTTGATGCAGCATTTTGTTAGTCTCAAAATGTAGCTGAATTTTGCGCCTTAGTTTCTGAAAAACGTTAACATTTACTCATAGGATGACTTTGAGTCATCCCATGAGTGGAATTTGATACTCTAGGCAGAGCTTTTAGTCTGTGAGCCAAACTTATACTTAACTGTAGCGATTAAGTTAATTGTCATTCCTGCGAAAGCAGGAATCTCACTAATTTTAATTTGACAGATTACGGCGGTCATTCTTCCCTCGTAAAGACGTAATGCTTGAGTTTTAAACTAAAAAAACAGGTGTTTAAAAAACCAACGTCATCCCCAATAAAAAGTTTGTTGTTGCCTGCGGATAATATCCAGCGCCATCTAAAGTTGTAGTTTCTCCAGGAACTGACCAAGTATCGTCATACGTGTAATAATACCCATTAGAAACATATTCGACATTGAAAATATTATTTATTAAAGCGCTAAACACAATAGATTTTAAAATCTTCTTAGGCTTTATTTCATAGTTGATATTCAAATCGTTTACAAAATAACTTTCTAACTTAGACCCTTCAGTATCCACATTTCCCATATATTGTTCGCCTACAAATTTTGATAATAAGGAAAATTGTAATCGTTCAACAGGTATATAATTAAAAATATTTCCGGCAACAATGTTAGGCGAAAAAGAGATGTCTGTATTTCCTAAATCAACAACTTCACCATTCCACGTTGTTGTAAAATCAATATTTTTATTGGTGCTGAAAGCAATATTAGGTTGAACGCTAAATTTTCTTCCTAACTGAAAATTAGCATCAATCTCAATTCCTAAACGATAACTATCACCAACATTTGCTCTAATTGGTGCGCCAACATCGTCCAATTGACCAGTTAAAACTAACTGATCTTTATAGCGCATGTAATAAATGTTTGAATTGATATTGAATGTCGATTTTTTCAAACGCCACCCTAACTCAAAATCATTTAAACTTTCAGGTTTTGGACTTCCGTTTTCATAATCGGTTCTGTTTGGTTCACGATTTGCGCGTGCATAGGACACGTAAAAATTGTTATTGTCATTTGCAAAATAAGAAATTCCAGTTTTCGGATTGAAGAATGTAAACGAATCATCTACGTCATTTGTACCGACTCCGTTTGCTTTGTAATTGATAGCTCGTATTTGTAAATCGCCATACAAATTGAAGTTGTCATTCAATCTATAGTTTGCTTTTGTGAATACATTAAAATCTGTTTTGTTCCCGTAATTATCATAATAGCGATCTCTAATTTGACTATTACTGGCAAATTCCGCCCAAATTACTTCTCCAAAATGATCGCCTTCATATTTGTTCCACGCACCTCCAAAAGTAAAATTGAAGTTATCATTATTAGAATATAACAAAGAAAAAGTAGTTCCGTAAAAATCATTATCTAGCCATTTTCTGCGGATGATATCTGTGGTGTTTATAATTTCGCCACCAATGTTTATTTCGTCAAAACCATAGTCAGCAAAGTCTTCATCTTCTTTATATTGTTCGTAATAACCGCGACCATACGTATAATGAATGGCGATATTTGAAGACCAACTGTTGTTTAATTTCTGACTCCAATGTAACTGATAATGATCCTGATTGTAATGATCTACTTGATTATCGTACGTATAATAGTTCTTTGTTCTATCATTCTCTAAATCATCAGCTGTTACGCCGAACCAAGATTGGTATGTTTCTTCAAATCCACCAAAAACAATTACTTTGATTAAGGTGTTTTCATCAACATATGATGCCTGTAAAAAGTGTGATTTTAAATCAGAGGACGCTCTATCAACATATCCATCTGATTTAATAACTGAAACTCTACCAGCGACTTCAATATGGTCATTCAATTTACCTGTGGTAAACTTTAAAGTGTGTTTATGTGTATTAAATGAACCAAAAGAATTTGCAATCTCGGCTCTAGGTTTTTCAGAAATAGCATCGGTTAATAAATTAATACTCGCACCAAAAGCACCAGCACCATTTGTAGAAGTTCCAACACCACGCTGCAATTGTAAATTTTCTACAGATGATGAGAAATCGGGTAAATCTACCCAAAACGTTCCCATAGATTCAGCATCGTTATACGGAATTCCGTTAATGGTAACATTTACACGAGTAGCATCACTACCTCGCACTCGAATACCTGTATAACCTACGCCAGCACCTGCATCAGAAGTTGTGACAACATTGGGCATAAAGTTCATTAATATCGGAATATCCTGCCCTAAATTACGTTTTGCAATTTCTTTTTTGGTTAGGTTAGAATGTGTTACTGGCGCATCAGCATTTACTCGGATTGCTTTTATAATAACTTCATCTAGAATGTTATCGATTTTGATAGAATCCTTTTTGACTTTTTCTTGTGCATTTATTGTAAACACAGTAAGCATTAAAAAAATAAGTGATATTTTTTTCATTTTAAAATAAATTAAAACGAATAAAAAGAGGTAATTACTCGGTATTTTGAATAATTAATTGTTTTATAATTAGCGATTATCGCTTTCCTAAACAGCATTATCTGTTCTAGGTTCAATGGGTATGATCTCAGCCAATTTAAATTACGATTGATAAATTTTACATTCGTAATTCTTAAAGCACCCCTTTATGAGAACGGTACAAAAGTATTACAGAATTATGAATTATGAATTATAAATTGAGATTTTTTTTTAAAATTACTTCTGACTTCAAACATCTTACTTCTAACTTTAGAAACCTTATCTTTGCAAGCTATAAAAAGAAATTATGTCATTTAAATCCCTCGGATTAATACCAGAACTGTTAAAAGCAGTCAGTAAACAAGGCTATACAACGCCTTCGCCTATACAAGAAAAAACAATTCCAATAATTTTAGAAGGGAAAGATGTGTTAGCATCTGCACAAACGGGTACAGGTAAAACTGCAGGGTTCACACTGCCATTATTACAAACTTTAAATGCAACTAGAAAACAGCGACACAGACCTATTAGAGCATTAATCTTGACGCCAACACGTGAGTTAGCAGCACAGGTTCATGACAATGTTCGTGATTACAGTCAGTTTTTAGATATCAAATCTACCGTAATTTTTGGTGGCGTTAATGCCAAACCACAAATTAGAACAATCCGCGGTGGAATTGATGTGTTAGTAGCAACACCAGGGCGATTATTAGATTTAGAAAATCAAAGAGCATTATCACTTGGGCGAGTAGAGATTTTAGTATTAGATGAGGCAGACCGTATGTTAGACATGGGGTTTTTAAGAGATATAAAGAAAATTATTTCTTTAATGCCTACCCGAAGACAAAATTTATTATTTTCGGCAACATTCTCAAAAGAAATAAAGAAATTAGCTGAAGGAATTTTACATAGACCTGTATTAATTGAAGCAGAGCCTGAAAATACTACGGTAGAAAAAATACAACAAAGAACATACAGAGTTGATAAAGATGATAAAGTTGAAGTGACTATTAAATTAATTGCTGAAGGTAATTGGAAACAGGTCTTGATTTTTACACGAACAAAACATCGCGCAAATCGTTTGAGTGATAAGCTGGTGAAAGCAGGGATTTCTTCTGCAGCAATTCATGGTAATAAGAGTCAAGGTGCACGAACCAAGGCGTTGGCTGGATTTAAGGGTAATAAAATTAGAGTATTGGTGGCTACCGACATTGCAGCACGTGGGTTAGACATTCCTTTGTTACCACATGTTATTAATTTTGAACTGCCAAATATACCTGAAGATTATGTGCATAGAATTGGTAGAACTGGTAGAGCAGGAGCAAGCGGAGAAGCAATTTCATTGGTTGATGTTGACGAGAAAGAGTATTTGAGAGATATAGAAAAATTGTTGGGTGAAAAATTATCTAGCGAGATTATTGAAGGATTTGAACCGACGGGTAAACCATCAGAAAACAAACCAAAGCAAGGAGGCGGTAATAATCGAAATAAAAATAGAAAACCAAGACCGCAGAATAATTCTAACCAAAATTCTGGAGGCGGAAATAAAAGCCAGAATAGAAACCGAAACAAAAGAAGATAATAATAAAATGGCTGTCTGGTCGAGCGGAGTCGTGACCTCAATAATTCAATTCAATAATTCAATAATGAAAAATATAATTATCGTAGTTTTAGTAATTATTTCATCAATGCAAGTTGGAAATGCACAAGATAAAGTAGCTCTTGAATTGTATAACAGTAAAGGGAAAAAGGTAAAATATCAAAAAATGATAAAAGACCTTGCGGAGAGCGATATGGTGTTTTTTGG
>CAZUFO010000064.1:0-12921 GCA_964619615.1 uncultured Lutibacter sp.
AAAAAGCATTGTAGATTGAATTACTGGGAGTTCAAATACCTCAATATTAAAAGAATTTACACCAAAACAGCCTCCAATTGTACTTTCTAACCTTGCCCAAAGCTCTTGAGGGTTTGAAGTGTTCTGGTAATTTCCAATAATAGGGTTTACAGAATTTATTGCATCATTTTGGTTTTCAAAATATAATACTTGCACATTAGGTTCTCCGTTAATAATACCTGTATCATTTTGTGTTAAATCAAAATTCAAAACTCCATCAGTATCATCATCACATTCTAAAATATCATCTACTGTAAATGTAAGATTATCTTCTACATCCACTAAAAAATCGGTTACAGAAAAGCAATTTGTTAATGTATTTGTAATTCTAGCATAAATAGTTTGAGGATCTATTGAATTAATAAATTGTGAAGGGTTTATAATTTCATTGTTTCCTGTTTGTGCATCCGTATTATTAACAAAATATGAAACCACAACATCTGTTTGGCTACTTATAAGACTCAAAGTGTTTATTGTTAAATCAAATTCAGTTTTACCATCTATCAGCCCATCACCATCGCACTCATCAATATCATAAGTTGTACCAAAAACAGGTGGAGTAGCAACGGGCGGAGTGTTAAATGTTGCATTTCCAGTCCAATCAATTTTAAAATTACTTGTACCAATTGGTCTATCAATCACCAAAAAATAACTATCACCAGCATTTACAGTCAACCAACTTACAAAGCCATTTCCATCAGCACCTGGACCTTCAGCAGTATCTGTTTCAGAAGCTCTTAAACCTGTTAAATTATTACCAAGATTTGCTGCCATTGGATTAGTAGTAGAGCATCTAATTGCTTGCCCAATATTGTTACAATCTACATTTGGTCCAAAAATAAAAAAATCAAAATCAATAAATAAATCGTTATTTGTAGAACCATCTGAAAAAGTGGGCACTATATTAAACCCTAAAGTTCCTGCAGCATTCACCTTAATACTTAACCAAATACTGTTGTTTTCTTGACTAGAACAAGTATTTGAGTTAAACAACTCCTGAACTCCGATTCCAGTTGCGTCTAAATCTTCATAATCACTATTTCCACAAACAACAATTGCATCTACACAATCGTTTTGAGAATAACCAATTACGCCAATCATAAATATAATAATAATTACAAGTTTTTTCATAAGAATGGACTCGATTCATTTTGAACAAATATATCAAAATCCTTAGGGATAGTTTTAGTATTTTTGCTGAAATATATTTTATCAATGGACTCAATTTCAGTTTCTATACAAACAACCAAGAACCCTTCTATTTTAAAATTTACTCATAGCGGACAAATTACAAATGGGAGTTACGAATATAACAACATTGATGACGCTAAAAATTCATTATTGGCACAGCAACTGTTCCACTTACCTTTTGTTAAAAAAGTATATATCGCTGCTAATTTTATTGCAATTGAAAAATTTGATATTGTTGAATGGAACGATATAAAAGAAGAAATTAAAGAGCAAATCGAAAATTATTTAAACTCTGGCGGAGTTTTAATTGATTCCTCTCAAAAATCAACAACAAAATCGGCTGTTGAAATCTATGCAGAATCGACTCCAAACCCAGCGGTTATGAAGTTTGTTTCGAATAAAATGCTTTCATCTCAAACATTTGAATTTAAAAATATTGACGATGCAAAGGATGCTCCGCTTGCTGTTGAATTATTTAAATTACCATTTGTAAAAGAAGTTTTTATTTCCGAAAACTATGTGTCTGTTACAAAATATGATATGGTTGAATGGTCTGATGTTGGGCAAGAAGTTCGTAATTTTATTAGAACCTTTATTTTTGAAGGGAATGTTTTAATTTCGGAAAAATCAAAACCGATTGAAACTGGTGTTTCTCACTCTGAAGTCGAAAATCTTGATGAAACCTCTCAACAAATCATTAGTATTTTAGATGAATATGTAAAACCAGCAGTTGCATCTGATGGCGGTAATATTCAATTTGCATCTTACGATGAAGAAAGCAAAACGGTACATGTTATTTTACAAGGTGCATGTAGCGGATGTCCATCATCAACTATGACATTAAAAAGCGGAATAGAAACGATGTTAAAACAAATGATTCCGAATAAAATTGAATCAGTTATTGCTATAAACGGATAATTAAATGTCAGAAAATATTACTCCTTATAAAAATTCTTCTCTTGGTAAAAAAGAGCAAGTAGCCAAAATGTTTAATACAATTTCTGAAGATTACGATGGGTTAAACCGAATGATTTCTTTCGGGATTGATGTAAAATGGAGAAAGAAAGTTGTTGCTCTAATTGGCAAAAATCAGCCTAATAACATTTTAGACATTGCAACGGGCACAGGAGATTTAGCTATTAATTTTGCAAAAAACACTTCTGCAACTTCAATTATCGGTTTAGATATTTCTGAAGGGATGCTTAACGTAGGTAAAAACAAAATAGCAAAAGAAAACCTTACTCATAAAATTGAAATGATACTTGGAGACTCTGAGAATCTTCCATTTAAAGATAATAGTTACGATGCTATTTCTGTAGCATTTGGTGTTCGTAACTTTGAAAATTTAGAAAAAGGCTTAGCTGAAATTCTTCGAGTATTAAAACCTAACGGAACTTTTGTGGTGTTAGAAACCTCAATTCCAGCAAAAAACCCTTACAAACAGTTTTACACTTTTCACACAACAAAAGTAATGCCTTTAATGGGTAAATTGTTTTCTAAAGAGGCATCAGCCTATTCATATTTATCAGAATCTGCCTCAAAATTCCCTTACGGAGAAACTTTCAACAATATTTTAAAGAAAATTGGGTTTATAAATGTAGAAAATAAACCACAAACTTTTGGCGTGGCAACAATATACACGGCAACCAAATAATATGACTAAAATATCAATTCTTTTTTTCGGAATTCTTTTCCTGTTCTCTTTTCAATTAAGAGCGCAAAAAGAAGTGATAGAATATCAAACAGAATTTGATCATAAAACAATTCATTTTGGTTATTATATTGGCTTAAATAAAAAAGATTTCAAAATAAGTTATACCCAACCAAATACGTTTGTTGAAGTTGAAGCCAATGCAGGTTTTAACATTGGGATTATTGCAGGTTGGAAAATTAATAAAAATATAACTTTAAGATTAGAGCCAGGACTGTCAAGCAATACAAAAACATTAGCGTTTACAAATATTGAAGGCGGACAAAGAGATAGCATTCGTAATATTGGAGCAACATACTTACGTGTTCCTTTATTATTAAAACTCAACACTAACAGACTCGGTAATATGCGGCCCTATGTAATTGGCGGGATTTCTTATGATTATAATTTTTCGAGTAATGAAAACAATCCTGATGATAATTTTAGTGGTGAATTTAGAATGACAACCCATAATTTTTCTTACGAAGTTGGTTTGGGGGTTGATCTTTATATGTATTGGTTTGTTTTTTCACCTTCAATTAGAGGGGTGTTTGCTATAAATAATGAAATTATAAGAGATAATGTTTCTAATAGTCCGTGGACAGAACCCATAGATTATTTTGGTACACGTGGTGTATTCTTAAACTTTTCTTTTCATTAAGACCTCATAAATTCGCTTAATAAAATTGCTGTTGCAGTAGAAACATTTAAACTCTCGGCAATTTGTTTTTTACCAAACTTAGGAATTGTTAAACTATTCGAAATCAACTTAGAAATAGGCTCGCTAACACCATTTGCTTCATTGCCCATAACTAATATTGCCTCTTTTGGCAATGCTGTTTTATAAATATTTTCGCCATGCATCATTGCTGAATAAACTGGTACGTTTGTTTTATTGATAAAATCTTCTAACTCAGTATAAACAATAGAAACTCTTGCTAATGAACCCATTGTAGATTGCACAACCTTAGGATTATAACAATCTGCAGTGTCATTTGAACAAATCAATTGTTTAATGCCAAACCAATCGCAAAGTCGAATAATAGTGCCTAAATTTCCAGGATCATTAACACCATCTAAAACCAATGTAAAACCTTCATATGACATTTTTTTCTCTTTCGGAATTTCAAAAAGACCTAAAACTTCATTCGGATTGATATAATTACTAATTTTTTTTAACTCTAAAGCTGTTATTTCTTGAATTATGCCAATCGGCACATCAGATTCGAAATCATTTGTACAAAACAGTTTATTCAATACAAATTCGGAATTTAAAAACTCGTTTACACACTTTACCCCTTCAGCAATAAATAAATTATTCTTAGTTCGGTACTTTTTTTGCTGTAAACTATTTATTAACTTTATTTGATTTTTGGATAACATTTGAAAGTGTTATTTTTGAGCAAAACTAAACTCTAATTTATTGAAAAGCAATTATACAATATTATTCGTACTATTTGGAATTTCCCTAATTGTTTTTTCTTCATGCAATAGTGTGAAATATGTTGATGACAATCAACATTTACTCACAAAAAATTCAGTAAAAGTAAATGACAAAAAAAACTTTGATGATGATGTTACCGATTATTTAATTCAAAGACCTAATAGTCTTGTTTTAGGAATACCTGTTTCATTAAATTTTTACAATTTAGGAAATACAGATTTTATTGAATCTTATGAAGTCTGGAAAGATTCATTTCCCAACAAAGAGCGTTTTTTTACCAAAACATTTTCAGAAAAACAATCGAGAGGTTATCGGAATTCTAAATCAAAATTAAACCAATGGTTTTTTAATAAAGGAGAGCCTCCTGTTATTTTAGATTCTATAAAAACAGCTCAAACTTCAGAAAACCTTATTGCTCATTTTAAAAGCCAAGGGTATTTTAGAGCAACAGCAACTTTTAATGAAAAATTAAATAACAATAAAAAAGCAACCGTAGAATATAAAATAACTACAAAGAAACCATACCTTATTGATAGTTTATCAAAAAACATTCAAACACCAATTTTAGATTCCATTTATTCAAAAAACAAAACGGAATCATTCATAAAAAAAGGAAACCAGTATAAATATCAAGATTTTGAAAGTGAGGTTGATAGAATTACTAAATTATACAGAAATTTAGGTGTGTATCATTTTGACAGAAACACCATAACTTTTGATGCTGATACTTCATTAAATTCTTACAAAACGAACATCAACCTTAATATTAACAATCGAATAATTCAAGAAAACGATAGTGTTTTTACCGTTCCTTTTAACATCCAAAAAGTAACTAAAGTTGACATTTATACCGATTATACATTTGCCCGAAAAGACGAGCCATACAATGTAACTGATGTATATAAAAAATATACATTTCATGCACACGACAAACTTAAATACAGCTCAAAACTACTAACAAATAGCATATTTATTGAAACGGATAGTGTTTATAAAGACGTAGAACGAGATTTAACAAGAAAGAACTTAAGAAGCTTAAAAAATTTCCGTCTTGTTGATATTAAATATGAAGAATTAAATAATGATAGTCTTGCTGCTAAAATTTATTTAACGCCATATAAAAAATACCACTTTGAAATAAATACAGAAGTATCGCACTCAAACATTAAACAAATGGGGATATCTGGAAAGGCATCCCTAATGAATCGTAATATTTTTAAAGGTGCAGAAATACTCAACTTTTCAGTTCAAGGATCATTTTTCAATTCAACAGATGTTGCAGATCAAGATAAAAACATCTTTTTCAACGCTTGGGAATTTGGTGCAGATTTATCTTTAGAAATACCTCGAATTCTGTTTCCGTTAAACACTGATAAGTTTATTCCAAAAAGAATGTCTCCTAAAACCAATTTTACAATTGGTACCAGTTTTCAAAAAAATATTGGTTTAGACAAACAATTATTTACAGGGATTATTGGATATGATTGGGTATCGAGTAAAAAGAAAAAACATCGATTTGAGTTATTAAATACACAGTTTATCAAAAATTTAAATCCTGAATCTTATTTCGATATTTACACATCAGAATATGATGATTTAGTTGATATTTCGATAACAATTTCAGATACAACTACTATTCCGCCAGACAATTATGATGACAATGGTGATTTAATTGCGTTAAATTTTATTGATTTTATGTTAGAGCCTTCAAATGATTTTAGCACAACGAATCCAACTGAATATCAAGAAACACAAAATATTGACAAACAATATGATATTATTACTGAAAATGTTTTGGTGCCAGCAATTTCATATGAATTTATTTACAATACAAGAGAAAATTATAAAGACACCGATTTTTCATTTTTCAGAGTAAGACTCGCATCTTCAGGCGCCCTTACAACACTTTTTGCTAAAAAAACACAAGATGACACTAATAAAGAATTATTTGGAATACCAATTGCTCAATATATTAAAACGGATATTGAATATAAAAAATTCTGGGGGATTTCTGATGAAAATACACTAGCGTTCAGAAGTTTCTTAGGAGTAGCAATCCCATACGGTAACTCAACAGATTTACCATTTAACCGTAGTTATTTTATTGGCGGAGCAAATGATTTAAGAGCTTGGAAAATTTATGATTTAGGTCCAGGCTCATCAAACAATAATTTAGAATACAATGTTGGAAGTTTAAAATTCTTAACAAGTTTAGAATATCGATTTAAAATTCTAAATAGTTTAAAAGGTGCACTATTTGCAGATACGGGAAATATCTGGGACATTACAGATTCTCCTTTAATTGAAGAGGAAGGTAAGTTTACAGGATTTGATTCTTTAGCAGATATTGCTTTAGGAACTGGATTTGGTATTCGTTATGATTTCAGCTTTTTAGTGGTACGCTTCGATTTCGGGTTTAAAACTTATGAACCCTACTTAAATGATGGTAAAAAATGGTTTAGCAATTATAACTTTAACCATTCCGTTTTAAATTTTGGTATTAATTACCCTTTCTAAAATTTACAATTTTTGCATCAAAAAAATATAGATTTATAATTTTTAATGACCTAAACTTTTAAATCTGTTTTTTTTACTACTATTAGGCTAACATTCTGATAAATAAAGAAGAATCAGTAATATTTTATTATTTTTGCACCTCAAATATTCAATATACAAATTATGAGTTACACAATAAAACCTGGAGTTGCAACAGGAAACGATGTTCAAGAAATTTTCAAATTAGCCAAAGCAAAAAAATTCGCAATCCCTGCGGTAAATGTAATTGGCTCAAATACTATTAATGCTGTTTTAGAAACTGCAAAAGAATTAAATGCTCCCGTAATTATTCAATTTTCAAACGGTGGTGCAGTATTTAATGCTGGAAAAGGATTACCAAACGATGATCAAAAAGCAGCTATTGCTGGTGGAATTGCTGGTGCAAAGCATGTACATACAATGGCGGAAGCATACGGTGTTCCTGTAATTTTACATACAGATCATTGTGCGAAAAAATTACTCCCTTGGATAGATGGTTTATTAGATGCAAGTGAAAAACATTTTGCTGAAACAGGAAAACCATTATATAGTTCTCATATGATTGATTTATCTGAAGAACCTATCGAAGAAAATATTGAAATTTGCAAAACATATTTAGCTCGTATGAGCAAAATGGGTATGACTTTAGAAATTGAATTAGGGATTACAGGCGGCGAAGAAGATGGTGTAGATAATTCTGATGTAGATGTTTCAAAATTATACACGCAACCAGAAGAAGTAGCTTACGCTTACGAAGAATTATTAAAAGTAAGTCCACAATTTACAATTGCAGCAGCATTTGGAAATGTACATGGAGTTTACAAACCTGGAAACGTAAAATTGACACCAAAAATTTTGAAAAATTCTCAAGAATATGTTTCAAAAAAATACGATGTTGCACATAATACAATTGATTTTGTTTTTCATGGCGGATCTGGTTCAACAGTTGAAGAAATCAGAGAAGGTATTGATTATGGTGTTATTAAAATGAATATAGACACGGACTTGCAATATGGGTTTGCAACAGGTATTAGAGATTATTTTGATAAAAATGCTGATTATTTAAAATCTCAAATCGGGAATCCTGATGGTGCAGATCTTCCAAACAAAAAATACTACGATCCACGTAATTGGTTACGCCAAGGTGAATTGACTTTTAAAGCGCGTTTAAAACAAGCTTTTGAAGATTTAAACAATATTGATACTTTATAAAAAATAAAATCAATCTTAAATACATTTAAATAAAGAGAAACTAAAATAGTTTCTCTTTATTTTTTTAGTAAATTGCTCCACTATAAAATTATAAATTCTACTATTATGTCATCTTGGTTTAAACGTAAAAACAAAGGTATTCAAACACCAACCGAAGAGAAAAAGGACGTTCCTAAAGGCCTTTGGTACAAAACACCTAGCGGTAAAATTATTGATGCAGACGAACTAAAAGAAAACTATTACGTTAGTCTAGAAGATGGTTATCATATGCGAGTCGGCAGCAATGAATATTTCGAAATACTTTTTGACAATAATGAATTTAAAGAATTAGATGCTAATCTTACTTCAAAAGATCCTTTAAAATTTGTTGACACTAAAAAATATACAGATCGATTAAAAGCGGCAATGAAAAAAACCAATTTAAAAGATGCTGTCAGAACTGCTGTTGGAAAATCTTGTGGAAATGATTTAGTAGTTGCTTGTATGGATTTTTCATTTATTGGCGGCTCAATGGGTAGTGTAGTTGGTGAAAAAATTGCTCGCGCAGCAGATTATGCTCTTAAAAACAACATCCCTTTTATGATGATTTCAAAATCTGGAGGAGCTAGAATGATGGAAGCAGCTTTATCTTTAATGCAACTTGCTAAAACTTCTGCAAAATTAGCTCAGTTAGATGATGCTGGAATTCCATACATATCTTTATGCACCGACCCAACAACTGGCGGCACCACCGCTTCTTTTGCTATGTTAGGTGATATTAATATTTCAGAACCTGGTGCATTAATAGGTTTTGCTGGCCCAAGAGTTGTTAGAGACACAACAGGTAAAGAATTACCTGAAGGTTTTCAAACTGCTGAATTTGTTTTAGAACATGGCTTTTTAGATAAAATTATTAAACGTAAAGATTTAAAAAAAGAGGTGAATTTATACCTAGATCTAGTGTTGAACCAACCAATTAGAGCCTAACTTTTTTTATGATGAATAAGTTTAGTATTTCTTTATTTATTCCAATTATTTTATTGGTTTTTAGCAATTGTAAAACAACACAAAATTCAAGTGTAACTATTGCAGAAGAAATTCCTTATTTCACTTTTTACACCTTAGATTCTGAGCGTTTTACCAAAGAAAATTTTGATAACAAACGCACTAAACTAATCTTATACTTTAATTCAGAATGTGACCATTGCGAGAAACAAGCAAAGTGGCTTTCAAAAGATATTGAATTGTTTTCTGAATTAGAAATGGTTTTTGTTTCTTTTGAAGAAATGAATGCAATAAAGAACTATCGAGACTTACATTACTTCAACCAAAAAAACATTACATTTTTACAAGATGCACGACTCACATTCTCAGATAAATTTAATGTTGAAACGTTTCCTAGTATTTTGATTTACAACAAAAAAGGAAAATTAATTCACAAATTTGAAGGAGAGACAAAGGTTGATAAATTATTACCTTATATTAAATAACGTGAATTCGACTTAAGTTACACCAATATTAGGCAGCATATTTATCATTTTAATGGATGGTTTTTTTCGGAAGCAGAAATATCAGAAACATTAACTTCATCAGATTCTTCAATAGTTATATCATCCGTTTCACAACTAATAAAAGCTACGGCAGATAACAATACAATTGAGGTAATTACCAAACAAATCATAAATGCACCTTTTGTTTTTATCCACCTAAATAATTGTTATTCATAATAATAATAGTATCTTTGCGCCTTGATTTGAGAGAATCAAAAAAATTACATAAAAATTATTAAAAATTAATGTTAGCATGTATTTAACAAAAGAAACAAAAGCAGAAATTTTCAAAAAACACGGAAAAACTGCAACAAACACAGGTTCTGCAGAAGGACAAATTGCATTATTCACTTTTAGAATTAATTACTTAACTGGACACTTAAAGAAAAATCATAAAGATTTCAACACAGAGCGTTCGTTAGTAAAATTAGTAGGTAAAAGAAGAAGTTTGTTAGATTATTTAATCAAAACAGATGTCTTAAGATATCGTGCAATTGTAAAAGAATTAGGATTGAGAAAATAATTCAAAAAAAAGAGGCTGTTTGCCTCTTTTTTTTATTTCAATCAAATAAAATTTCAATAAAAGAAAGTTAAACTTTTCGTTGGTAATAGACACAACACAACTACAAAAACCAATAGTTTAATTAAAATTTTAAAAACATTTATGATTCCAAAAGTTTATAAAGAGATCATTGATCTTGGAGATGGAAGAGAAATTTCTATCGAAACAGGAAAATTAGCAAAACAAGCTCATGGTAGCGTTGTTGTGCAATCAGGAAAATGTATGTTATTATGTACAGTTGTTTCCAATTACGAGCAAAAAGACCTTAATTTTCTTCCGTTAACGGTAGATTACAGAGAAAAATTTGCTGCTGCTGGTCGTTACCCAGGCGGTTTCTTTAAAAGAGAAGCAAGACCAAGTGATGGCGAAGTATTAACAATGCGTTTGGTGGACAGAGTTTTACGTCCATTATTCCCAAAAGATTATCATTCTGAAACTCAGGTGATGATTCAATTAATGTCTCATGATGATGACGTTATGCCAGATGCAATGGCTGGTTTGGCTGCATCTGCTGCTATTCAACTTTCAGACTTTCCATTTGAATGTGCTATTTCAGAAGTTCGTGTTGGTCGTGTAAACGGTGAGTTTGTTATCAACCCTTCAAGAGCACAATTAGAAGAGTCTGATTTAGAAATGATGATTGGAGCGTCTGCCGATTCAGTAATGATGGTAGAGGGAGAATTAGATGAAATTTCTGAAGAAGAAATGATAGAGGCTATTAAATTTGGTCATGAAGCTATTAAAATTCAATGTGCTGCTCAAGTTAGATTAGCTGAAGCTTTCGGAAAAAAAGAAGTTCGTGAATATGAAGGAGAAAGAGTAGAAGAAGATTTAGAAAAGAAGGTTCATGATATGGCGTACGATAAAGTGTATGCTATTGCAAAAGCCGGATCTGCTAAACATGAAAGAACTGCTGCATTTCAAACAATAAAAGAAGATATTAAGGCGACGTTTTCTGAAGAGGAATTAGCAGATTACGGTGGTTTGGTTTCTGATTATTATCGCAAAGCGGAAAAAGCTGCGATTAGAGATTTAACTTTAAATGAAGGTTTGCGTTTAGATGGTCGTAAGACGGACGAGATTAGACCAATTTGGTGTGAAGTAGATTACTTACCATCAACACACGGTTCTTCAATCTTTACACGTGGCGAAACTCAAGCATTAGCAACCGTTACTTTAGGAACCTCTAGAGATGCAAACAAAATAGATATGCCATCTTTTGAAGGTGAAGAAAATTTCTATTTACATTATAACTTCCCTCCTTTTTGTACTGGAGAAGCAAGACCAATTCGTGGAACTTCTCGTAGAGAAGTTGGACATGGTAACTTAGCACAACGTGCATTAAAAGGAATGATTCCTGCAGATTGCCCTTACACGGTAAGAGTAGTATCTGAAGTATTAGAATCTAACGGCTCGTCTTCTATGGCAACCGTTTGTGCTGGTACAATGGCATTAATGGACGCTGGTGTGCAATTGACAAAACCAGTTTCTGGTATTGCAATGGGATTAATTTCTGATGCTGATTCTGGAAAATACGCTGTATTATCTGATATTTTAGGTGATGAAGATCACTTAGGAGATATGGATTTTAAAGTAACAGGTACTGCAGATGGTATTACTGCTTGTCAAATGGATATTAAAGTAAAAGGATTGGGTTATGATGTTTTAGAAGCTGCTTTATCACAAGCACGTGCTGGCCGTTTACACATCTTAGAGAAATTGACCGATACAATTGCAACTCCAAATGCAGATGTTAAAGATCACGCTCCTACAATGATAACAAGACGTGTTCCTAATGAATTTATCGGTGCCTTAATTGGACCTGGCGGAAAAGTAATTCAGGAAATGCAAAAGGAAACTGGGACTACAATCGTAATTAACGAAGATCCAGTAACCGAAGAAGGTATTGTTGAAATTTTAGGTGTAGGAAGTGAAGGAATTGATGCTGTAATGGCAAAAATAGATTCTTTACTATTTAAACCTGAAGTTGGTAGCGTTTACGAAGTAAAAGTTATCAAAATATTAGATTTCGGACCGGTAGTAGAATATGTTGTAGCTCCAGGAAACGAAGTGTTAGTTCATATTTCTGAATTAGCTTGGGAACGTACAAACAGCGTTACTGACATAGTTAATATGGGTGATGTTTTTGAAGTGAAGTATTTCGGAAAAGACCCTAGAACTAAAAAAGATAAAGTTTCTAGAAAGGCGTTATTAGACAAACCAGAAGGTTTTGTTGAAAGACCACCAAGAGATAACAAAGGACGTGATAATCGTGGAAGAGATAATCGCCGTGATGATAGAAGAAAAAGAGACTAATTTATAGTTTCTTAAAACACTAAAAACCGCAAAAATTATTTTTTGCGGTTTTTTTTATACTTTTTTGTAACAAAAAGTAAACTTCTTGCGTATATATAATTGACACCTTAAAATTATTAGATGAGACAACTAAAAATTACCAAGCAGGTTACTAACAGAGAAACTGCATCATTAGACAAATATTTACAAGAAATTGGAAAAGTAGATTTAATTACTGCTGACCAAGAGGTTGAATTAGCACAACGCATTAAAGCAGGAGATCAACTCGCTTTAGAAGAGTTGACAAAAGCAAATTTACGTTTTGTAGTATCTGTTGCAAAACAATATCAAAACCAAGGATTAACATTACCAGATTTAATTAATGAAGGGAATTTAGGTTTAATTAAAGCAGCAAAACGTTTTG
>CAZUFO010000065.1:0-12029 GCA_964619615.1 uncultured Lutibacter sp.
ATCTTTTAATTTGCTCATACCTGAAATAAATTATAGATTAAATTAATTAATCCTAGTTATTCCGGTTGCTCTTACTATTCCAACTGATTTTAAAACTAAACCGTGCATACTTTGTTCCATAAAACCAAATACGTGTTCTACTCTTGCTCGTATTTTTGATTTTTTAGTGTTACTTGCTTTTTGCTGTTCTGTTATTAACCCGACGCTTTCTAACCGTAATTATTTTAAGCGGCATATTTAATGTCTTTATGTCTAAAATACTTTTCAACTCTCCTTTGGTTTCTTTGTAGCATGAGCATGTGGTTTTCTAAATTATTTTGCAATTGACTTTAATTTTTAGGAGCAGGTTTTTCTGACAATCCATACTTTAAATCACTGTTCAATATGCTAATTATAACTTAGCCTTAAATTTTTGTTTTCTTCAACGATTAAATCATCCTGATTACAGGAATAAAATAAAAGAGCGATTAAAGAAATTGTTGCAATAATTTTTGTTTTCATTTTTTACTTATTTTTATGCCTACTTTCAGATTTATATTAAAACTTGGTCGCTGTTTCGGCGTTTTTTCCGACCGTTTGGCTTCCAATTTTCACTTTTCCAGAGAGTAATTTTTTTTGTTTTCTAATTCCGTAAGTCGGATGGTCTCGAATTTACTCTGTTTACTCGGTTCTAATGGCTACCAACGGGTTTAAGATATCTTCAGTTTCAATTGATTATATCGTCTGATATGTAAAGTCAGTCAAAATAATTTACAAAGTCAAGTGATTAAAATCTTCTTTTATATATTTAGTACTTACATTTGTCGCTTCAAAATTTTAAAGATGATTAAAAGAAGTAGAGCCGTAATTTCAAAGTTTATAATCCATAAAGTTGGTAATAAATTCAACAGTGCCACCAATGTTTTTTCTGAAAAAGCAGTAAATTTTGACAAAGAGAGTTATGAGTTAATGCTTCCTTTTTTATTAAAACCATTTGCAAATATTTCCGAGAGTTACCGTTTTAATCATCATGCAAATATTGAGTTAAACGAGTTAAATAATTATGCTACAGAAGTGTTTAAAGATGAAGCATCTTTTGTGGAAACATCAAAACATATTGTAAACCATTTATTTGAACAATCTAATTCTGCTCAAATTAAAACAGGCGATGTAATTATTGCCTTGTTTGAAGACGTTGAATATAAAGAAACAATTACCAATGCAATTGGAATTTTTAAGATTGAAAATAAGATTGATTTTTTTCAAACGTATTTAGAAGACGATAATTTTGATGTATTTGTTCAAAAAGGAATCAGTACAAAAAAGTTAGATAAAGGCTGTTTGATTGTCAACTTTTCTGACGCAGAAGGAAAAGTAGTTTTGAGTGTAGACAATAACAATTATGATGCACAGTATTGGAGTAAAAATTTCTTGAATATTAAGTTTGCGGACGACTCTAATCAACATACGCAGAACTATATAGAAATGTGTAAAGATTTTTCAGACGAAATTATTAAAGAAGATTTTGGAATCCAAGAAAAGAGTAAATTTTTAGCACACACTGTAGATTTCTTCAAAGAAAATGAACATGTAAATATTCATAGTTTTAAAGATGAGTTATTTGAAGAAGACGACAAAAAGAAAACGTTGTTTGATGATTATAAAAAACATTATGAAACCTTAAACGATGTTTTAATCCGAAATGATTTTGCTGTTTCGCCAATAGTATTAAAAAAGCAACGTGCTAAAATTAAAACAGAAATAAAATTAGATACTCATATTCAAATAAAATTAGATATTGATGCTCCTGATGCCGCTTCAGAATATATAGAAAAAGGATATGATGAAGAAAAGAAGATGCAGTATTATAAGGTTTATTTTAATGAAGAGAGTTGATTACAGTTTTTTTAAGATTTCATCGTTATTTTAAACCTCTATCATTCTTGTTTGGTCATTGAGCGGAGTCGAAATGACCGCGCATAGTACCTATTAATAATTATGTAAACTCAGCACCAAACAACACACAAAAGTGCTTTTTAATTTTCTCTTTCACTTCATTTAAAGGAATTTCTTTTCCTAATTCTGTTTGCATTGAAGTAACTGCTTTCCCTCGAATTCCACATGGAATAATATGATCAAAATAACCCAAGTTTGTGTTCACATTCAATGCGAAACCATGCATGGTTACCCAACGTGATGCACGTACACCCAACGCGCAAATTTTACGAGAAAATGGTGTTCCAACATCTAACCAAACACCAGTTTCGCCTTCACTTCGAGTGCCTGTTAAACCATATTCGGCAATGGTGAGAATGATGGTTTCCTCCAGTAATCGTAAGTATTTATGAATGTCGGTAAAGAAATTTTCTAAATCTAAAATAGGATACCCAACTATTTGACCTGGCCCATGAAATGTAATATCGCCACCACGATTTATTTTATAAAAGGTAATTCCTCTTGCTTCCAATTGTTTTTCGTTGAGTAATAAATTGCTCAAATCTCCACTTTTACCAAGCGTATAAACCGGTGGGTGCTCTACAAATAAAAAATGGTTTTTTGTTGGATGATTGGTGGCGTTTTTTCGGTTATCAAATTTAACCTTAACAGTTTCTTGCAGTAATTCGGTTTGATAATCCCAAACTTCTTGATAGGCTTTTTGCCCCAAATCTTGTAGTATTACTTTTTGCATTTATTCTGTTTTATTTAAGATTACCAGCGCAGCAATAACTCCAGGAACCCAGCCTGCAAGGGTTAATAAAAAGACAATAATAATAGATCCGCAGCCTTTATCAAAAACGGCTAATGGAGGAAATAAAACAGCACACAATACGCGTAAACAACTCATTTTTAAACGAAGTTTAAGATTAGGTCTATTCTAAAAATCATGATTCATTAATTAAACGAGTCAGTCAATTTAATGTTACAAAGGTCTTAAAAATACTGCGATAAAAAAAGGCTATAAATCATAAAACAATTTACAAGAAATTGATAAAAATTTCGTTATTAATTCGAAAAGAGTATTTTTGTGTTATGTCAATAAAAGTTCAAAATATTTCAAAAACATACGGTAATCAAAAAGCGTTAGACAATATTAGTTTTTCAATTAAAAAAGGAGAAATTGTCGGTTTTTTAGGTCCAAATGGCGCTGGGAAATCTACCACAATGAAAATTATTAACGGTTTTGTAAAGCCGACGGATGGTAAAGTTTTTGTGAATGATATTGATGTGCTTGAAAATTCAATAGAAGCACAAAAAGTAATTGGTTATTTGCCAGAACACAATCCATTATATTTAGAAATGTATGTGAAAGAATACTTGAATTTTTGTGCAGCTATTCATAAAGTTGATAAAAAGGAAATCGCAGCTATTATTAAAAAAATTGGATTGAAAACAGAGTCTCATAAAAAAATAAAACAATTGTCAAAAGGGTATCGCCAACGTGTTGGATTGGCATCTGCATTGTTGCATAACCCAGATATATTAATTTTAGATGAACCAACTACAGGTTTAGATCCTAATCAGTTGGTGGAAATAAGAGGATTAATTAAAGGAATTGGCGCAAATAAAACCGTGTTATTTTCCACCCATATTTTACAAGAAGTAGAAGCGATTTGCAGCCGTGTAATTATTATAAATAAAGGTGTTATTGTTGCGGATAAACAATTAGACGAAGTTGAAAACTTGGAGAGTTTATTCCGAGAATTAACTACTTAATAATTAGTTGAGTTGTCATTATTAAATGGACATTGAGCGGAGTCGAAATGTAAACTAAAAAGCATTACTTAAAAATAAGTTTCCCTTGATAATGCTCAGTTACATCAATAATTAAAGGTTCGTTATATGCTAACACATCACCTAAAGAAAAAATATCACCTTCTATCTTTTCTTGCGGATTTACCAACATATCATTAGAACTTTTATGAGTAATTTTTACGTTTGTTGCAATTAGGTTTTTTCCTTCAAAACGAGAATCACCCGCAAAAAAACCAATGTTTAAATTTGTAGTTTGTCCGTTTATATAAAAGTTAGAAATCCCGTTTGATGTAACACTCAAAGTAGTGCTGTTAATACTAATTATAAAATCGCCAATATTTAAAAAATCAGATTCAAAGTCTTCTGCTAATAATCGTAATGAAGGATACGTTAAAACACCTTCAGATCTCACTTCTCTTTCTGAAGAGTTTCGAATTACTGTAATATTTGGTGAAGTAATAATTACTTTTGTTAAACCGTATTCTCTTACAAAATTGCAGTTGTTATTGTTGGTTGCTATTAATTGATTATTGATGACTTCCAGTTTAATATCGTTCAGTAAATTCTCACCAGTTTCAATGATCACTTTTTGTGTTGCGCCTTGTTTTATAATAAGTTCAACACCTTCATTAATTAGTATTTTATCAAATAAATCTACTATAATTTCTTGTTGAATTATATTCCCTGAAGTTTGAAAACAATTTCCTGCATCTTCAGAGTCACAACTAGAAAAAAGCGTGATAACAACTAAATATTTTAATATACTCTTCATAATTTATTATTTTTTACTCAAAATTTGTTAGTTGAGCGTTGTCAAACTAAAATTTATAACCGATACCAAATTCCAATCCTTCGGCTCGAAATCTATTTATTTTTAAGGTTAAATCTACGTATAAATGTTCATTAAACCGTTTTCTAAATCCGAAGCGTTCGTACAATACACTTATATAATCATAAGGATAATACACATGGACTCCAATTTCAGTAATTACAGAAAAATGTTCCATATTTAATTCGTGACCCACAAAAATACCGACTCTTTTCCAATCTGCTGTTTCGTCTGGTGTTCCTTTTTGGATGTTGTTATACTCAATATAATCTTTCATAAACGTTGGAAAAAACAAATCCGTTCCTGCTGAAATAATAGATTTATTATTGAGTTTTTTTGTTCCAAAAAGAGAAACCGTATAAAAAGGAAACAATCCACTATTATTTATTAAAGATTCATTAAAACCTGTTCTAAAAGCGATATTAAATTTGATTGGAAATTTTTCTTCCGATTTGGTTAAATTTCGTTCTGGTGCTTCTTTTAGTCCCTCTAAATTATAATTAACTCCTGCTGTAATTGCTAAAGTATTGATGCCTAAATTAGGTGTATTAAAACTTGCATTTGAATAGTGAAGGAGCATAATTCCTGCGTTAATTCCAAATCTATCTAAAATATATTCTCGAGCATAGGTTGCTTTTAAATAAACCGATGCAGTTACATGAGATCCAATAGCCCAATTTTTATTATTAGTAACTTTATCGAAAGGCGAAGTTGCGTACCCAAGCCCAAAAGCACTCGATAGTTTTACTTGATTCTTAGAATTTCGATTGGTTAAATAAAAATTATAATGCGCATAAACTGAATAAACTTCACCTAAAATATCGGTGTCAAAATTTTGGTAACTGGCAGAAATTCCAGCATCAGGAAAATTATAAGTTCTTGAAAATTCTGAATCGTCCAATTTTTTTCGATTCCAGCTCACCATAAATCCGGTTGGGTGTGATTGAATAATTGGTTTTAATTGCGGAGCGTGTTCTAAAATATTTCCATAGAAATAATTCAATTCTATAAAAGAAGGATTTGCCTTCTCTTGAGCGTTTGCTAAAAATAAACTAAGTATGAAGAATATGAAAAGTTTTTTTTTCATTTTATAATCTAATTCCGAATCCGAACTCCACCGTTTCTGCATTGGCGGCATGTGCTTTTAAACTTGCTGCTACAAACCATTTATCGCCAAAATAACGTTTCAATCCTAAGCGTTCATAATAGCGTGCTTCGTATGGAAAAGGATAGTGAATATAATAACCAATCTGCGCAATGATAGAAAATTTACTTACAAATAATTCGTGACCAATAAATAAACTTATCCGTGTAATATCTGAAGTTTCCGTTACATCATTCGGGAAGTTTATATTCCAATAATCGATATAATCTTTTAGAAAAGGTGAGATAAAAATATCTGTTCCGAATTGAATGGCAGATTTTCTATTTAAGCGTTTATCAGCATAACCAGAAAAAACAAAAAAGGGTTTTACACCACTTCCAATAATTTCAGATTCATTAACTCCTGTTCTAAAAACTAGATTAAATTTTATGGGTTCTTTAAGTTTTTTGGTGATTTTCCGCCCATAAAAATCTAAATTATCATCATCCAACATGTAATTAAGTCCAACAGTTGCTCCCCAAGTATTTAAACCTGTATTCGGTGATTTTACGTTTGAATTTGACGCATGAATAAATGTCAACCCAGCTTCAACACCTGTGTTTTTAAAGATGCGTTCTCGTTGGTAATACAATTTAAAATAAGTGCTAGAATTTATATGTGTACCAAAGGAAATATTCTTATTATTGGTCTCTTTGTCATACGGATTTGTATTGTAAGCCAAGCCAATTCCCGCTCGTAAAATCAATTGATTTTTATTTGTTCTATTGAAAAAATAAAAATTGTAATGTCCATAAATCGAATATAAATCACCAACAATATCACTATTGTAATCTTGGTATGCAAAAGAAAAACCAACATCTGGGTAATTGTAGTGTTGTTCCCATTCTTGGTTGCCAAAATTCTTTTTATTCCAACTCAATATAAATCCTTGTGGATGCCCTTGTACAATATGAGCAATAGTAGGTTGGTGTATTAATACGTTTCCGTAGAAGTATTCCGCTTGAAAGTAAGATTGTGTTTCGGGTAATTCATTTGAAGTTGTTTCTTCTTGTGAATAAGATGTTATATATAGAAACAGAAAAACAAACAATGTAATTTTTTTCATAAGCACAAAAATAGCAATTAATTCAATTTAAAATTCAATGCTTCTTTTTTTAAAGTAGCCAATAGTTCGTTGTTTATATTTATTTTTTGTGAGCGACTAGGCATATTCAGTTTAACTTTTTCATCTGCATCAGTAATGGTAAAGTTAATTGGTTTTGTGCCTTTATTCGTTTGAAGAATGTTGGTGATTACCTTCAATTTATTTTTGTTTAACTCATCGATTCTAAGGTGAATTGTAACTTTTTTAGACATCTTTTCCATCACCTCTTGCAGTAGTTGTATTTCAGTAAATTGTAATCTTACATCGTCATTGTAATAGTTTTTTCGCCCAGATATTTTTATAAATAAGAAAGAATTTGGGACTAAAAAATGTTTGAACTTTAAATATTCTTCACCGAACAATCTAAATTCATGCGAAGTTTTATAATCTTCAATAAAAAAGGAAGCCCAGCCTTTTCCGTTTTTGGAAACTCGATGTTCCACACTTGTAACAATTCCAGCTATAGAAACATCGGCATTCAGTAATGTTTTTGGATTGGCAAATCCGAGCAGATTTGTATTACAAAATGCATCTATTTCTGAGGTAAAATCATCTAATGGATGCCCAGAGATATAAATGCCGACCACTTCTTTTTCTTTGGATAATTTTTCCATCATCCCCCATTTTTCACATTCAGGAATTATAGGTTCAGGAAATTGTACCTCAGAAGACTCTCCAAATAGTGATACTTGTGATGAGTTTTCATTTTCCTGGTATTTTGAACCATAGCGTAATGTCTTTTCTAAAAAAGTATGTCCTTTTTCATCTAGAGCAAAATATTGTGATCTATTTGATTTGAAACTGTCAAACCCACCAGCAAAAGCCATGCCTTCAAAAGTACGTTTGTTTGCAGCGCGTAAGTCTATTCTTTTTACAAGATCAAAAATAGAATTAAAGTTGCCGTTTTCTTTACGTTCGTTAATTATTGATGCAACCGCATTTTCTCCAACACCTTTTATTGCACCCATCCCAAAACGAATAGCGCCATCTTTATTTACTGCAAATTTATAGTAAGATTCATTAACATCTGGACCTAAAACAGCAATATTTGCACGTTTGCATTCTTCCATAAAAAAGGAAACTTGCTTAATATCTCTCATGTTATTTGATAAAACTGCCGCCATATATTCTGCAGGATAATGTGCTTTTAAATAGGCTGTTTGATAGGCGATATACGCATAACACGTTGAGTGCGATTTATTAAATGCATAGGCTGCAAAAGCTTCCCAATCTTTCCAAATTTTCTCTAAAATCTCTTCTGGGTGACCGTTGCTTTTCCCACCTTCCATAAACTTAGGTTTCAATTGCTCTAGTAACGAAAATATTTTTTTACCCATTGCTTTACGCAATAAATCGGCTTCCCCTTTTGTAAAGTTTGCCAATTTTTGAGAAAGTCGCATTACCTGTTCTTGATACACCGTAATTCCGTAAGTTTCTTTCAAATACTCTTCCATTTCTGGCAAATCATATTCAATCGCTTCTTTTCCGTGTTTACGCATAATAAACAATGGAATGTATTCCATCGGACCTGGTCTATACAAAGCATTCATTGCAATTAAATCGGCAAAAACAGTCGGTTTTAAATCCTTCATGTGTTTTTGCATTCCAGGCGATTCATACTGGAAAATACCAATGGTTTCTCCGCGTTGGAATAGTTCGTAGGTCTTTTTATCATCAAGCGGAAAATCATCTGGAACTAAGTCTTTTCCATGTAATGCTTTTACAATTTTGACCGTATCTTTTATGAGGGTTAAGGTTTTCAACCCCAAAAAATCCATCTTTAATAATCCGGCACTTTCCACCACATTATTATCGAATTGGGTCACAAACATTCCAGAATCTTTTGCTGTGGCAACCGGAATTAAATTGGTAATATCTTCTGGAGTAATAATTATTCCACAGGCGTGCGTACCTGTATTTCGAACAGACCCTTCGAGTGCCAATGCTTGATTGATAGTTTTTGCAGCCAAATCTCCACCGTCAGCAATTGTGAGTAATTCACCAATTTTATCTTTATCTTCTGATCGTAATTCTGAAATTTTTGATTTACTTTTTTTGTCATCACCAAAAATGTAATTCAGTTTTGTATTCGGAATTAGTTTTGCAATTTTATCAGCTTCATGAAGCGGTAAATCCAATACTCTGGCAGTATCTCTAATGGAAGATTTTGCAGCCATGGTGCCATAAGTTATAATTTGCGCTACGTTGTTTTTTCCATACTTATTAATTACGAAATCAATTACACGTTGGCGACCTTCATCATCAAAATCAATATCAATATCGGGTAATGACACACGATCTGGGTTTAAGAAACGCTCGAAAAGTAAATCGTATTTAATAGGGTCAATATTGGTAATCCACAAGCAATATGCAACCACAGAACCTGCGGCAGATCCACGCCCTGGGCCAACTGAGACATCCATTTTTCGGGCTTCCAAAATCAAATCCCAAACAATTAAAAAATAACCAGGATACCCAGTCATTTCGATAATAGAAAGTTCAAAATCGATGCGTTCAATGGTTTCTTTGTCTAATTCTTCTCCATATCTTTTCTTGGCGCCCTCAAAACTTAAATGTTTTAAATAGGCATTTTCACCTCTAACTCCGCCATCAATTGCATCTTCTGGGTTAATAAATTCTTTAGGAATATCAAACTTAGGTAATAAAACATCACGCGCTAAAGCATAGGTTTCTACCTTGTCTATTACTTCTTGAATATTTACAATCGCTTCAGGAATATCTTGAAACAATTCCACCATTTTCTTTGTGCTTTTAAAGTAGTATTCTTCGTTTGGCAAACCATATCTAAAACCACGACCTCGACCTTTTGGCGTGTCAAATTTCTCGCCATCTTTTACACATAACAAAATATCATGTGGTATTGCATCTTCTTGATTGATGTAAAAAGTATCGTTAGTTGCAATTAATTTTACTTGGTGTTTTTTTGAAAAATTGATTAGAATTTCATTGACGTGCTTTTCGTTTTCTTGTCCGTGATTTGTAATCTCTAAATAAAAATCATCTTTAAATTGTTCCTTCCACCAAAGCAAAGCGTCTTCAGCTTGTTTCTCGCCAATATTTAAAATTTTATTTGAAATTTCACCATAAACATTTCCACTTAAAACAATCAAATCATCTTTAAATTCTTCGATTAAATTTTTGTCAATTCTTGGAATGTAGTAAAACCCTTTAGTATGAGAAATTGACGATAATTTTGCCAAATTATGATATCCCTTTTTGTTTTTTGCAAGTAATACAATTTGATATCCATTGTCTTTATGACTTCTATCTAAATGATCTTCACACACATTAAACTGACTACCAACAATAGGCGTTATTTCTTGTTGCGGTTCTTTGCCTTCCTCAAGAGCAGAATTAAAAGCAACAACACTTTTGTTATGAGCTAAAATTTCTTTTACAAAATAGAAAGCACCCATCATATTACCAGCGTCAGTTAACGCAACAGCAGGCATTTTTTGTTCAACAGTTGCTTTAATAAGATCAGAAATACTTGCGGTAGATTGTAAAATAGAGAATTGAGAATGGTTGTGTAAATGGGCAAACGTAATATTTGTTAATACTTCTTTATCTTCTGAAGTTTGTGTGGTAGAAGTAGTTGCTGCTTTTTGCTCGGCTTTGTCTCTAAGTTTTTTACTCTCCTTTTTTAAGTTGATGTGTTTTAACCCAATCAGTTGAATTTCTTGCGGATTTTTAGCATCGAATTTCTCAAAAAAAGCTGGAGTTACATCTAATTGTTCAATAGTAAAATTACGTTGGCGAATCAATTCTAAAAAGCAACGTGTGGTTGCTTCTACATCAGCAGTTGCGTTATGTGCTTCACCAAAACCAACTTTAAATAAATGTTGATGTAATTCTGTTAGTGTAGGTAGTTTAAACCGTCCACCACGACCTCCAGTAATCTGACAAAGATTCGCGGTTTTTTCAGTACAGGTATCTAATAATGGCAATGAATTTAAGTTGGTTTCAACTCCCATTCTATAAAATTCACAACCCATAATATTTAAGTCGAAACCTACATTTTGACCGACTACAAATTTTGTTTTAGAAAGCGCTTCATTAAATTTTTCTAAAACATCAACCAATTGATATCCTTTTTCATCCGCTAATTGTGTTGAAATACCATGAATTTGTTCCGCATCATAGGGAATATTAAAATCATCCGTTTTAATTAGATAATCTTGACTTTCAATTAATTGCCCTAATTCATCATGCAATTGCCATGCAATTTGAATACAGCGAGGCCAGTTATTTGTGTCAGTAATTGGAGCCTTCCATTTTTTAGGTAAACCAGTAGTTTCTGTATCGAAAATTAAGTACATTCAGTATTGGAATTTGAGACTTTAAAATTACCTAATTTTGATGTTTTTGTTGTTTGTTGCTGAAGGATAGTTATTAACAATATTGAATGAAAGGCTAATTTACTCTTTTAAATAAACTACTCCATTGAAATTTTGACTGACTATTTGAAAATAATTTGCATTGAACTTTCCCAATAATATTAGATTCTGGTACAAATCCAAAAAAACGAGAATCCAAACTATATTTTCTGTTATCTCCCATCATAAAACAATAGTCTTGCTTAAAAGTATAAGTAGTTGATTTTTTATTATTTATATAATAATTACCATCAATTTCTTTTACCTCATAATTTTCAGAAAGATTAATGGTTTTTTTATATAATGAAAAAGTTTCACTGTTTAATTCAATATTCATCCCTTTTTTAGGAATCACAAAAGGACCCATATTATCAATAGACCACTTCTTATTAGGCAATCCACAAAATAATTTTTTTTCAATGTTGAAAGTATCTATTTGAATTGTGATAGAATCTATACAACTCGATTTTTTTAGTTTTCCTAACTCAATCTTTGATAAAGTTGCCACTCCAAGTTTAATTCTGTAGTCAATTAATACTGAGTTTTGTAAAACTAAAGAATCAATTACTTTAGATAGTTTTTTTTTGTTAGTTACTCTAAAGGTATAACTATTTTTTTCAGAATCATAAGAAGTAAAAAGAATATTGTTGGTATATACTTTTCCGTTTTTAATATTTAAGGTGTCTCCTCCTAAAGCAACACAGCGCTTTACAAGAACTTTATCTTTATTTAAAACATCGTTAAAAACAAAAACATCTCCTTGCTTAATTTTTTCAATTCCAGCAATTCTTTTATAAGACCACCAATTTTCTTTTATTCTTT